>CADBPU010000038.1 GCA_902796635.1 uncultured Eubacteriales bacterium
AAGGCTGGTATTTGGCTTTAGGAGGCGTTGTTACTTTCAAAAATGCAGTAAAAATGAAAGAAGTTTCCAAAATTGTGCCGCTTGATAAATTATTGCTTGAAACAGATGCACCATATCTTGCACCAACACCACACAGGGGAGAAAGAAATGAGCCAAAATACACAAACTTGGTGCTTGACAAGATTGCAGAAATAAAAGTGATAAACAAACAAAAATTGGAGCAAGAAATTTTGAATAATACATTGAAAACATTTCATAAATGCAATATATAAATAAGGTAAAAAAATGGAAATAAGTAGTATCTTAAAAGATTGTAATTTTGAGTTCAAAAAAAAATTTGGGCAAAATTTTATTACTGATAGCAATTTGCTCAACGCAATTGTTGAAGATGCAGAGATTAAACCAACTGATGAAGTTTTGGAAATTGGTGTTGGCTCTGGCACACTCACAAAAGCACTTGCAGATAGGGCAAAAAAAGTTGTTGGTTATGAAATTGACAAATCTCTTTTTGATGTTTTGAGTTTGACACTTAAGGGCTATGAAAATATTTCAATCAATTTCAAAGACTTTTTGAAAGCAACACCAGAAGAAGTCAATAGTCAATTTGATGGTAGTTTTAAGGTAGTTGCAAATTTGCCATATTACATCACAACAAACATTATTTTTGCTTTGATAGAAAAAGACTTTAATGTTTCAAGTTTGACACTTATGGTGCAAAAAGAAGTTGCAGAAAGGTTGTGTAGCAAACCAGGCACAAAAGACTATGGTACAATCACGGCAGAAATAGACAGCATAGGCACAGCAAGAATTGATAGAATTGTCAATCGCAATATGTTTATGCCAATGCCAAACGTGGATAGTGCTGTTATCACAATCAAACTTGACAAAAACAAGTATGATATAAAAAATTTGGACTTGCACAGAAAGGTTATTCGTGCAGCGTTTTCAATGCGTAGAAAGACGCTTGCAAATTGTTTGAAATCAAACTTTGCTTTGTCTCAACAAAAGATTGATGAACTATTTGAAACACTCGGTTTTTATAAAAACATTCGCGGTGAAGCCCTTTCAACGCAAGATTTTGTAAACCTATCAAATTATATTAATGAATTAAAAAAATAAAAAAAGGAGATTGACAATTATTATTTTATAAATATAATTGTTATTGTGAAAGGAGCAACTATGCAAAACAATAGTACAAAAGAAGTAAATAGTTTTCCACTTTTATTTGGAAAAGAAGGATTAAAATATCAGGTTGATAAAGTAATTGTTAAAGATGCCACAACAAAGCATTTGATGGAAATTGGATTTGTTAAAAATTCAATTGTGGAACTTGTTAGTAGAGAAAAAAATGGCATAATTGTCAAATTACTGGGTTCTAAGCTTGCACTTGATTACAAAGTCGCGCAAAAGATTTATGTTCATGAATTAAAATTACAAAACATTGAAACATTGTAAAAATCAATGTTTTTTTCAAAACCAAAATTAAATTATGATAATTTGTAAATTTTATATTGAGAAAGCCATAATTTATTATGGTTTTTTTATAATATTACATAATAATTATTTGTTTACAATTAACAAATTAATTAGTATTTTCATATAAAATTCTATAAGTATCAAAAGTACTCTTTTTTTGATGTTTTTAGACAATTATTTCACTCAACGTTTTTGCTTGTGTGTTATATAATTTTGTAAAGGAGTTTTATATGTTTTTATATAGAAAAAATATCATATTGGTTCCAACAGATTATGACGGAAAATCTTTGACAAAAGGGCTTTTGAGTGTGGATTGCTATGAAGACAAAGCACAGTGCAATTTCAAAGCGTACAATCTTGATTATGAAAATGGTTTAGTGCTTGGAGTTGCTGTAAACAATAGATTATACAAACACAATTTGACGGAAAAAGATTTCAAAAATTTTTATTTTGATATTACGCAAACAATAAAAAACACTGATGACATAAGTTGTGTGCTTATTCAAATCAAAAATACAGATTATCAAATTGTATTGTGGGGTAGCACAGAAATAAATAGTCAATGGAAATCTATGCTGGAACTTATGCTTGAAGATAATTTTGAAAAGAAAGAAGAAATAGTATCACAAAGCAGTTTGCAAGCAAAAAAATTGCAACCACAAGATGAAAGTCAAAATCTAGGTCATGAGTTTTTTGGAAGAAATCCAAATTTTGAACGTAGCGAAAAAACATTTGAACATCATGAAAATGATTTTGAACAAAAACCATGTCAATATGACGATGAATATCATGCACAATCACAAGAAAATATAACAGACTTTGAACAGAGTGAAAAAACTAAAATTTATTCTTATCAAGATGAAGAAATCAATGCTTTGATTGATAAAGTTATTGATATGACAGATAAAGATGAAAATAGCAATGTCAAAAAAGACCCAAGCGAAATGTTGTTTTATGAAAGAATAAGTGGGCAAATAGACAAGATGTTTAGAGATAACAAAGCAGAACAAGTTTTGAACGAGATTTTGCCAAACAGCAAGTTTTGCAGGGTAGATTTTGAAGATGGCTCTGGCTATTATGTTTTTGGCATTATTTATGACGATGGCTTGCCAAAATATCTCTGCTATGGTTTGCCAGCACAAAGAGATAGTCAGCCACCAACTGAACTTTCAAATCTATATCAATGGTTGCCTATTGATGCAAATGACGACGAAGGCGATGGCTATTATATGATGTATCAAGACGCAAACACAGGCAAAAATATATCTGTTGAAATTATATGAATTTTGCAACCCAAAGGTTGCATTTTTTATATTTACAATTACTATATATTTATTAAAAATTTTACTTGGTTATTATTTATTTATATTTGACTATAATTTGTTTTAGTGATAAAATGGAAAAGTTTAAGGAGATTTTTCGTGAAAACTAAATTTTTAACTAGATTATCAACTTTTGCACTCATACTTGTTGTTTGCTTTATGGCACTTGTTGGCTGTGTTTCAAATTTGGAAATGCCAGAAACAAATGCACCTGTCACAGGAAATGGCGGACTTGTTGTGCAAAAAGGAGATTACTTATATTTTGTAAATGGATACAAAACAACCGACGACATGGTTGATGGCGACAACAGGGGTGGCGAAAAATATGCTGCAATATACCGAGTAAAGTTGGGCGAAAACAACACATTGTCATATAACGAAGATGGAGAACTTGAAAATTGCGAACTTGTCATTGACAAGATTTGTGGTTTTGAAAAAACTGCATTGTATATCTTTGGTGATTATATATATTATGCAACACCAAATACAGATAAGGTTGCAAGCGGAGACCAAACAGTTTCAAATTTCAAACTTACAGATTTTTACAGAGCAAAACTTGATGGCACTTCAAGAACTTTGATATACAAAACAAATCTTACAAGCACTTCAACAAAGTTTGCGTTCTACAAGGTTAATGGTGTTGAAGATGTTTACTTATCACTATTTGATGGCACAAAACTTGTGTTTGTAAATTGTGGCAATAAAGCAATCACAACAGTTTGTGATAGTGTAGCAAGTGTTGCAATGCCAAAGTATGATGTTTACAATGCACAAAACAATCAAATATCTGTTGGTGCTTCTTATGTATATTACACAAGAAGTGGAACTGATGAAGAAGACCTTGCAAGTGGCAACGTGCTTTGCTGTGCAAAGATTGGCGAAAATCAAGAAAAAGTCCTTGCAAGTGGAACATACACATACAGTGTTGTTTCAGCAAACAACGACGCATTATTCCTTACAAAAAAATTGAGTTATGAGTCAAACGCAAACAACTATGTTTTGCCTTATGCTTATGATGCACAAGGAAATATTGCATTAGATGCTCAAAATGGTGGCACTCAACTTGATAGCACTGCACATTCAACAATCTTTATTGCAACTTTTGAAAATGGCAACTCAACAGGTATCATCACAACAAATTCAACAGGCAAACTTTTGTATATCAAGTTGTCAGCAAATGGTCAAAAGACTTATGAAATTTTGAACGAAGAAAAGAATTTGACACCACTTGCAGTTTCTGGAAGTTTTGTTTATGCTTATGACGGAGAAAACAATTTGTATCAAATAAACTATAAAGCAGTTGACAAATCAACAGCAACAACACTTTTGGTTGACAATTCACTTTCAACAGAAGAAGAACCAATCAAAACACCATATTTCTCTGCAACAAAAAATTTCTCTGTGTGTGGAAGTTATGCTTATTACTTTGCAACATATGCAGGCGATGATGCAACTGGTTATTATCTCAACAGAGTTATAACATCGCATCAAGAAACATACAAACAAGAACTTGTTGGTGTTGTTCAAGATAATCATATAGTGGCAGAACAAGAAGAAGAGTAATTAAAATCGCATAAATACTATGCGATTTTTTTATTAAAATATAAATTTTTATCAATATAAAAAATATTGATAATTTTTTTATAAATTGTCTAAAAATAGTTTATTTATAAAGTGCAAAAAATTCGTAAATTACATAAATCTACAAAATTACGACAAATATCTACTTTTTGCTACAAAATTTGCAGAAAATTTTTGAAATTCTCATTATAAAACATTACGCATTCCAACAAATTATGCTAATATTTTTTGTGTTAAAACAAAACTTAACAAAATATTTTGGAGGAATTATGGAAATGACAAAAACAAAGATTTTGATTGTCGATGATAGTATGGAAACTATTGAACATATAAAATCAAAATTGCAAACAGAAGATAAATTTGAAGTTGTTGGCATTGCTCAAAATGTTGCTGATGCGTATAACTTGATTATAGAAAAAAGCCCTGATTTAGTAATTACAGAAATAGTTTTGAAAGGTCAAGATGGCTTTGAACTTATGGAAAAGTGCAAAGAAATTAAAAACGAGCCAAAGTTTTTTGTTGTCTCATCACTTTCACAAGAAACATTTGTTGAAAAAGCAATGAAACTTGGCGCAGCGTATTATCTTGCAAAACCATTTAATGTGGAAAATTTAGTCAAGAGATTATACGATATCAATTTGAGTGGTTTTGATGTACATAAAAATGTTTCAAAGCCATACAATAAAGAAATTGACGAAAAAATTACAAATATTTTTATAACTGTTGGTATTCCTGCACATATAAAGGGTTATCAATTTTTGCGTGAAGCAATCAAAATGGCAATTCAAGAGCCAGAGATAATCAACAGCATAACAAAAAGATTATATCCAAATATTGCAGAAAAGTTTGACACTTCAAGCAGTAAGGTTGAAAGGGCGATTAGACATGCTATCGAAGTTGCTTGGAACAGGGGAAAAATTGAAAATATAAACTCACTTTTTGGTGTAAAAGTGTATAGCGATAACGAAAAACCAACCAATGGAGAGTTTATTGCACTTGTCGCCGACAAAATGCTTTTGGAAGGAGTTTAACAAAAAAAATAATTTTTTTGTATAAATCACTAGACAAATACATAATAAATTACTATAATACGCTTGAAAGTCAGGAGTGGTTTATGGGAAAAGTTGAATATATTAGATGTCCTAGATGTGAATTAAACTTTATAGAAAAAAGTCAAAAACTTTGCAAAGTATGTGAGCAAGAACTTGCTTCAAAAGGAAATAGAGAGTTGACTGATGAAGAAGTAAAAGAAATGAATTTATGTCCTATTTGCAAAACAAACTATCTTATGGATGATGAAGAAATTTGTGATGAGTGTGCATCTGAAAAAGCTGCACTTGACAACAATGATGATTTCAATATCAGCACTGACGAACAAAGCGATGACACCGAAGACAAAACAGATAACTGGCGTCAATATGTTGAAAATGATGATGCAGAACTTCCAGAAGATGAGTTTGGAGATATGACATCAATCACAACAGAAGAAGATAGCGATGAAATCTTAGATGACGAAGATATGGAATTTGACGAGAAAGATGAAGAGTTCGAAGAAGAATTTGAAGACGAGTTTGAAGATGACTTTGATGAAAGCTTTGACGAAGACGAAGATTTTGACGAAGACGATGATGAAAATGATGAAGACGATGACGATGAAGAAGATGATGAATAACAACTGACCAATAGGTCAGTTTTTTTTGTTTTACACTTTATTTGAAGTATTTGCTTTAATTCTTTTAATAGCAAATATTTTTTTTATAATTACACATAATTTTTTTGTAGGTGAATTATGAAAAAAAGTAGAGTAATAGCAAGTATTTGTATTTTTGGTATTTTAATGTTTATGGTTATTTCAGGTATTGTTATAGACACAAACAATCAAAAAACAAAATTTAGTAGTAATATTTACATAAATGGAAACAATGTCAGGGGTTATAGTGTGGAAAACGCTACAAAAATAGTCGCAGACAAACTTAAAAGTGAGATTGACGGAATTGATATCAAAATAAAGTATCAAGACAAAGTTTGGAATTTTGATGAAAGTGATTTTGAAATTGATGGAGCAATAAAGCAAGTTGTAAACACTGCTTTCAAAACCAGCAAAACAACAACAAAAGATGCAGTGCAAATTGTTGCAAACAAAACAGGTAATTTCAAAACTGCACTTAAAGATGTGTTTATAAATTTGGATAGTAAAATTGATAATATAATTAATGAAATTGACAAACAGCCAGTTGATGCAAGCGTAAGTTTTAATCCAGACATCAAACCAATGTTTGTTATCAACAAAGAGCAAAATGGAGTGAAGGCAAACAAAGACAAATTGATAAATGACTTGCAAAGTCAGTTTTTGAAAAATAAAAAAATTGAAATAGAAGTGCAAACAGATGATATTGAGCCAAACATAAAAAGTGATTATTTTGATGATAAACTTTCTTTGCAATCAAAATTTTCAACAAGTATAAAAAATAGTCAAGCAGGCAGACGCAACAATGTTTTAGTTGCGCTTGGCAAGATTAATGGAACGGTTGTAAAGCCAAACGAGATTGTGAGTTTCAATTCGCTTACTTCTCCGCAAGATGCAAGTGGTGGTTATCAAAATGCGATAATAATTCTAAATGGTATTTACACAAATGGCATGGGTGGTGGCATTTGTCAAGCCAGCACAACATTATACAACGCTTTGGTGCTTGCAAATTTGGAAATTGAAGAAGTACACAAACACACAATTCCTGTGCATTATGTAGAACACGCTTTGGACGCTATGATTAGTGGTGGTTATGCTGACTTAATTTTTAAGAATACAAGTGAAAATGATATTTATATAAAATCTTATGTAAGTGGTGATGATGCTGTTGTTGAAATTTATGGAAAAAGTATACCTGATGGCATAACAATCAAAAGAGTGGCAGAAGAGACAACCATTCCACACAATGGCGATAAAGTTATTGTTGATACAAATGGAGAGTATGCAAACAAAGTGCTGTATAAAGGCGAGTATTACCGTCTTAAATGGCCAAGTGAGGGCTATGATGCAAAAGCATATAAAGAATATTATAGAGATGGAAAATTGATTAAGCGAGAAGAAATTAGGCACGAAACTTACCAACCACAACAAGGCATTGTGATTGAAGGAGCACAAGAACTCCCAGAAGGTTTTGTACTTCCAGAGCAAGATGTGACAATTTATCCACCACAAAACGAACAAAATAGGGCATAGCCCTATTTTTGATGTAATCCAAAATAATTGAAATATTTAATAAGAAAATAAATATTGACATTATTATTCATAAAAGTTATAATATTTTCAATGGAGATATATTATGAAAAAGATTTACATGATTTGGGAAGAAGATTGGGGAAACACGGGTATTTTCTTTGATGATGAAAAAGCAGCACTTGAATATTGTCAACTAAAAAATGATAATTTTAGCAATGGCCATGCTCCATTTACAATAAAACAAATGACATATTATAAAGATATGGAAGATTATAAGATATTAAATGCAAAAGATATGAAATGGCAACTCAGAGACGCCATCAAAGGGTTAAAAGAAGTCATTGATAATATAAAGAATAATAGACATTACTTTGTGGTTAAGCTTAAAGATGGTTATTATCTTGATTGTAGTTTAGATCGATTTGAGGAGATTTTAACCGAAGGAAAAGAAAACAAATTTAAAAATAAGCACTATTTTGCATCTACTCCAGGATATGAAACCTTTTTGGGATATGAATATGGAAAAAGTAGAGAAGTAAAAATAGATGATTTGCCAGCAATTGAAGAAAGCTACAAAAAGGCAAAGGAAGAACTCAATAATAAGGAAAAAAGACTTAAAAAATATCAAAAAGAATATGTTGAGTTATGTGGAATCAAAAAGGAGAACGAAAAAGAGAAGGAATTAATAAAATAAGGGAAAATATAACCCTTATTTTTTTATTATAAATACAATTAAAATAATATTAGAAGTTGCCAATCAATGTCATGCATAATTTGTCAAGTTTTTGTGCTATTTTTATGAATAATGGTGGATATATCCACAAAATTGGTGGGTTATCCACACAAAAAACTGTGGACTGCTATTGCAAATCAGTCTCAAAAACATATTTTTACAAAATTAAATGTGGATAAATCAACATAAAAATGTGGATAAGTGGATAACTTTTGAATAAAAATGCACTTTTTGACGTATAAATACACAAAATTCATAAATATTCATACAAATTTATAAATATGATTGTGTGTACAAGTGGAAATCTTTTTTTTGTGGGTTAAAATAGTGCGAAAAATCGTGTTGTGGGATTGTGGATTTAATTTTTTTAATGTGCAAAACTTTTTTATTTACTCATAAATATTCAAAGAACAATTGTTTGATTTTTATTTATAAAAATTGCTATCGAAAGTATTGAGATCATAAGACAAATTCCTGCCACAACATCGCTAAAAAAATGCACTCCTAAATATATTCTTGCAAAGCACATAAAACAGCAAAAAAAGATAGTAAAGATTGCCAAAATATTCTTTTGCCATTGATGCTTAAAATATTTCAAACAAACAAAAACAAGTGAAAAACAAAATAGGTTTGCAGTTTGCGAGTGTCCACTTGGGAAGGAATAACTTGTTGGCATGGAGTAGCCAAGTGTTGGTTCTGTCAAAAAATATCCATCTGGTCTTTCTCTAATCACTGCAATCTTTATGATTAAGTTTAGTAATGCACTTATACTTGTCAGTATAACAACAGGCAGTCCAACATCTTTTCTGTTTGGAAGTAGCAACAAAATCAAACAGAATGCTGCAATGACTTTTGTTTCTCCAAGATATGATATTATCACAAAAAAGTAGTCAAAAAATCTTAATCTGTTTTTTGACCAAAAAAACGCTATGTTGTTGTCAAGCGTTTGAAGTGAATTATTGTTTGTTGCAATCAATATCAACATGCAAACAAATATTGTTAAGGAAATAACAAATATCATCAAATTAAAGGTATTTTTAATTTTAGAGTTTTCATTCATATTTTTATTTTTTACAAACAAAATTTTTTTATTATCACTATATCAAAAATATATGATGCTATCATTGTAAACATTGTTAATATAAAATATTATAAAAAATATTGATAAAAATAAATATATATTGTAAAATATAATATATAAAGATATGGAGGTGCTTATTATGACACCACAAATAATCAGTTTAATTATCACAGGACTTGCATTGATTTTGATTGCAGTTCAGGTGATTGTTGGAGCAGTTAGGGGATTAAAAAAGAGCGTTTTTAGATTGATATGGATTTTTGGTTGGGGCGTTGTTTGTATCCTAATTGCTGGACTTGTTGCAAAAGCCATTGTCAATATGGATATAAGCTTTTTGCATATAAATGTTAATGGAACACAAATTACAACATTGCCTGCATACATTCAGCAAATGATGGAATCAAGCAATCCAGACATTGCAGCCATGATTGCAGACAATCCAAAGATTATGGAATTGTGTACTTCAATTGCTTCTATGGTATTTTCTTTGGTTGTTTTTGAAATATTATTCTGGGGTACAAAACTTTTGTTATGGCCTGTTTGGGCAATACTTTCACATAAGTTCTATGGCGAAAAGAAAGCCAAAAAAGAAAGTCCAAGTGCGGCTAAAAGTGAGCTAGGTCAACCAACAGTAGAAAATGGTGAGCAACTAAAAGTAATAAAAAAGCCAGTAATTAAT
>CADBPU010000039.1 GCA_902796635.1 uncultured Eubacteriales bacterium
TGGAACTGACAACAGCAAAATATGCCTGCCACTATATTGGCAAAGCACAATATCTTGCAGAAAAGATGGAACACATGACAAGCTATGCCTTAACCATTAAACTTGCAGACAGATTGGATAACATAAGCGACCTTGCAGGTTGCAAGCCAGAAAAAAAAGAAAAAATGATTAATGACACAATTTATATTATGTCATATCTTGAAAAAAATAGAAAACTTACAAAATCTCAAAAAGCGTTGTCAAGCGCAATAAAAGAAAAAATAAATGTATTGCTTCAAAACGATCAACCAGTAAAATAAATTTATATAATTAAATTACAAAAAAATGATAGGATAACCTATCATTTTTTAATTTTATTATCAAACAATAAAGCGTAATTTTCCTGCTCTTTGATTAAAAAATCTTTAAGCATGCTGTATCTTTTGACCGTATAACTATTGTGAACCATACGGGCAATGTTTTGTTTTGTGCCAACCAATACAACCATTTTTTTTGCACGGGTAACGGCTGTATAAAGTAGATTTCTTGTAAGTATCATGCTCGCGCCACTGATGACCGGAATAACAACCACATCAAACTCGCTACCCTGACTTTTGTGAATTGTGATTGCATAAGAAAGCATAAGTTCAAATATGTTCTCTCGTGCATATATGGCCTTTCTGCCATCTTCAAACAGCACTACAATTTCACTTGTTTGTGGAGATATACTTTCTATTGTTCCACTATCACCATTAAACACGCCTTGTCCATATTCAATAAAGCCCTCTGGCGTCATTCTCTCCCAAGTTTGCTCGTAATTGTTGACTGTTTGCATAACTTTGTCGCCCACTCTATATGTTGTGTTTTCAGTCAAAATTTCCTGCTTGCCTGCTTTGGCTGGATTTATCATTTTTTGGAGTGATTTATTCAAGTTGTCAACTCCGCAAACACCTGCTTTTATAGGTGCCAAAACCTGAATTTTGTCTGCATCCATTTTCAAAAAGTGTGGAAGACGTATTGTAACTAAACTAACACAAGTATTAAGCATTTCAGTTGGGTCCACCCTATTTTCAAAAAAGAAATCTTTTGACGTGTTGTCAAGCACTGGCATTTTGCCACAATTTATCAAATGTGCATTTGTTATTATATAACTCTTTGCATCTTGTCTGTATATTTCAGTGAGTTCAACAACGGGAATAATGCCACTTTGCAAAATATCTGCCAAAACATTGCCTGCACCAACACTAGGGAGTTGGTCTTTATCTCCAACCAATATAAGTTGAGCATTTGTTTTAATTGCTTTTAGAAGATTGAACATAAGTTGACTATCCACCATACTGACTTCATCAACAATCACAACATCTTCGAGTAGTGGATTCGATTCATTTTTGGTGAAAAATGCACCATTGCCATTTTTGAAATCTAAATCAAGTGCTCTGTGAATTGTGCTGGCATTTTCTCCCGTGCTTTCACTCAGTCGCTTGGCTGCTCTGCCTGTTGGAGCAAGCAACAAACATTTTTTGTGTTGTTTTTTGAAACAATCTAAAACGCATTTGATTATTGTGGTTTTACCTGTACCTGGGCCACCTGTAATTACACAAATTCCATTATTGACAGCAGTATCAACTGCATTTTTTTGATTTTTGTGAAGTGATATGTTGTTTTTTAATTCATAATCTTTGATATCTTGCTCTATATTTAATCTTTGAGCAAAATAATCATTTTTAAGTCGCAAAATTTTTTGCGCTGTGCTTTGTTCCATAAAATAAAAGGATGTAAGCATTTCGCAGAGTTCTTCATCTTTTGAAAACTCTTTTATCACACATTCTGCACTGAGCTGATACAGCACATTATCAATTTTTTCGGCATAATCTCCATCAAGTTTCAAAAGTGTCAAAACTTCTTCAATAAGTGAAGATTTTTTGATGTATGTATTGCCACTTTTTTCTCCATTTTGTTTGAGTGCATACATAATACCTGCCCTAAACCTGAATTTGCTATCTTGTGGAATGCCCAATTTTTGAGCAATTTTATCTGCCGACATAAAGCCAACGCCGTCTATATCTTCAACAAGTTTGTACGGATTTGATTTTAGTATTTCTTCCGTCTTGTCAAAATATGTCTTGTATATTTTTTGTGCCAAATTTGTTGAGATGTTATAACTTTGCAAAAACATAACAGTGTTTTGCATGGCACGTAAATCTTTGATTGTGGTTGCAATAGAAAGTGCTTTTTCTTTGCTGACTCCCCTAACTTCTGCAAGGCGAAGTGGCGCAAACTCAATAATTTCAAGCGTATCTTTACCAAACATATCAACAATGTTGTTTGCAGTAACAATACCAATACCCTTTATAAGTCCACTTGAAAGATATTTTCTTATACCTTCTTCATCATTTGGTGGCAAAACTCGCACTTCACTAACACTGATTTGTTCGCCATACTTATCATTTTTGACTATTGTGCCTTCTAGTTCAATCCTTTCCCCCAAATTGATACTAGGAAATTTGCCAACACACGTCAAAAACTCCCCATGAGAGGAGATTTTTACCACGGAATAACTATTTTCTTCATTTCTATATACAATAGATTCAATCTTTCCGTTGACTAGCATGATATTATTATATAATTTTTTTATATTTTTAGCAAATAAAATAATAACTTTTTAGAACATTTGTTTGAAAATAATATAAAAATAGGCAATCAATATAATTGCCTATAATTTTAAGGAAATAATAAATTTATTTTATTATCAACTTTTTTCTTTTCAAAACAAACAACAAAGCTACACTTAATGTGATAATAATTGATGTTGGAATTATGACATCTGCAACAACACCAGTATTCGATACTTCACCTGCTGGAACATATTGTGAACCTGTTGGTACATAAGTACTCCAACCTGTTGATGATTCATAAGTTGCTTCTGTGCCTTCTGGAACAACAAATGTTGTTACGGTTTCTGGAAATGGCCATACTCCATCCATATCCACAAGTGTTGGGGGCGTAGTAGAAGAAATAACAACTGTTCTTAATGAAGAACAACCAAAAAATGCCACAGGACCAATAGTATCTATTGTACTTGATAACTCCACGCTATCAACACCAGTAAATGCAAATGCGCCAAATTCAACTTCTGTAATTCCTTCACCTAGAATTACTGTTTCAAGATTTACACAACCAATGAATGCACCTGCACCAATCTCAGTTACAGTATCTGGTATTTCCACACTTGTTAAACTATGACAAGCAAAAAATACAAAAGGGTTTATACTTGTTATTCCATTAAGATTTGTAGGATTAAGTTCTGTTAATAAATTTGCACCAATGTATAAATTATAACCAACAGAGCCGTCATCACTACCAATCCAAACATCTTCATATGATATTGAACACCAATCTGCAAGACTTCCTAAAAAGTGTATATCGCAACTAATATAACCAAAAGCATCCAATTCTACTTCGGACAAACTTTGAGGCAAAGTTATGGAAGTGATATTTTCACAGGCACTAAATGCTGCATTTTCAATAGTTGTAACACCTTGTGGAATAATAATTTCTGTAAGTGAAGTGCAATTGCGAAATGCATTTGAACCAATTGTTGTCACAGTGCTTGCTATTGATAAATTTGATAGATTAGTGAATTCATAAAATGCATAATCTCCAATTCTCGTGATGCCACTTTCAATCACAACGGTGGTTATGCTGCTTTTTATTGAATTCCATGGGGCACTATCGCTATAAAAGTCTGCCATATCTCCCGTTCCACTTATTGTGAGTGTTGTGCCCGAAATTGTGTATTCTGCATTTGCGCCACAAGAGCCGTCAGCAGCAAAAACAATATTTTTGGTGTCTTGAAAGAATACAACACTAAATAGAGAAATTATTCCAATAAAAAGAACCAGCACAAAGCTAAGACAAACAATATTGGATTTATAAAAGTTTTTTTGTTTCATAAATTTTCCCTTCTCTTATTTGATATTTATATTTTTAGTATATATACATTTTTAATTTTTGACAAATAATTTGAGAAAAATTTATAAACTTTATTTTATATCATATATTCAAATAGATTCTAGCACAAAGGCAAGTCATGTCATCACGTGGCTCGTTTTGATTGAGATGTATTGCTTCATGCACAATCATGTCAGCAATTTCTTGTGGATTTGTGATCGTTAAATTGTTTATGTAATTTTTTAGATTTTGCTCTTCTTCAAAGGCATCAACAACTCCATCACTACATAAAATTATGATATCATTTTGTTCCAGTGCTTTTTTGTCTATACTTGGCTTTATTTCTTGCAAAATACCTATTGGAAGCGCTCCACTGCCGTGCAAAACTTCGACGTTTTCTTTATGCTTAACAAAACCAACGGGGGCTCCAACTTTTATAAAATCAGCAAGCGCATTTGATAGATTAAGCACACAAATATCAAGTGCAGAATATGTCTCAGTCATTTGCATAGAAAGCAATTTGTTGACACTTGAAAGTATTGTTTCATCATCAAAATCAACTTTGTAAAAATTTTCTATAAGTGAAATTGTTGTATCACTCAATTTCTGCGCATCTTCTCCACTACCCATTCCATCGCAAACAGAAAGTAAAATTTTATTGCCCGGAAGTCGCAAAAATGAGTAGCTATCTCCACTGACGGCATTGCCAAATTTGTTTGTTCCACTACTGCCAAAAATACACTCGTATCTTGGTGCTTCTGCAAAATTTGCGATAGTAAAACCAGGTATGCTGGATTGCTCGCTTGAAGCAAGTGCCATTTTTGTTCCAAAAATTTTTGAAAGAGTTGAATATAGATTTGGATTGTTTAAGTCTTTATTTTTTACTGTCAGTGTGCAAGACATGATTTTGCCATCTCTTTCATATACGTATGCTTCATTTATCATAATATTAACATATTTCAACTCTTCAATCAGTTTCGTTTCAAGCTCTTCATCAAAGGTGACAAGTTCTTTTGTTTGATTGGCAAGTTTTTGCAAAAGTTTTGATACACCTTGAAATTCTTCTGCAATAAGTGCCTTGCTTGTATCTATACTAGAAACACAATATGTATATTGTTTATAACTATTTAGCAATTGATTTATGTTGTTTAAGATTATATTTGTTTTGGCACAACGACTACTCAAAAATGGCGGAATATCTAACAAGGTTACTTTGCCCCTATCAAGCCCAGCAGATATTATTGCATCAAGTGTTTCATTAGTCTCTTTGCTCAAAACCCTATGACATCTATGCTTTTCTGGACAATCATAGCAAACCTTTGAAAGCAATTCTTCTTTTAACATTTGTTTTGCTTCGCCAGCTGGCAAAAGTCCACGTATTGTGCTTTTGAAAGACCTGTCCATTTCATCAAATACTTCGCTTAGATTATACATTTTTTTGCAAAGATTATCCCTACTACGATTAACCATTCCACGCAAAGCAACTGTGCTACTCTTTTCTCCAAACAACGCTTTCATAAAGAGTATTGTTGAGTTTGATATGCATAAGAACAAAACTTCGCCCAATATTGTTGTCGTCAATACTTTATAGTTATACACTCCATAGGCATTGAAATACAATCCAAGCACCACGTCTGCGATGATGATTGCCATAACACTGAAATATTTGCTTGTTGATTTGAATGCAACGCTACAAACGGAAATCAACCCTAAAATTGCTACCATATTCAAACTTCCTGTTTGAAGTGCAAAGCCAAGTCCAAAAGAAAGCCCGAGCACAATAGGTACACTTGCTGACGCATAAACAAAAGTTGAAAGTAAGATGAAAAATACTGCGATTATGTTGAAAATTGGAAAGCCAAATGGTGTTGCCATAGATAGCCCACAACCAAGAGCCGCAAAAAATACACAAATACAAACACATTCATCGATAGTAAGTTTTAATCCAACACCCTTAATCAGTAAAGTTTTGAAAATATTTATTGACGCATACAAAAATAATTCGCCAAAAACAAGATACATGAGTGTCGGCACAATTTGATTTATGTTTATCAAATGATAGTACATATAAACTGCTTGACTAAAAACTGCATAAATGCCAAGCAAATATAATGGTATTCTTTTATGAAATCTTTTGTGTGCAAAATAGCATATCAAAATAACAAAAACACAAAACAAACTTTCAAGCAAAGTTTGAACAGAAAAATTTGCAAGTAAACTTGCACCCACATACAAGCCACCTGTTATAAATACGTTTTGGTCGCACCAACAAAGTGCAATAAAAAACGCAAATGCAAAAGGAAAGATTTCTCCCCTTATGCCACCAATATTAAAGATATAAAAGCATCCAAAGAAAAATAAGTACTTCAAAAAATTGATAAATAATATTCCTTTTTTTGAGCCAAAAAATTCATCCATAATTACTCCTAAAAATTAAAAAAATGTAAAAATTGCTACAAAATAAGTATAAAATACGTAAAAAACAATAACAAAATGCAATATTTTTGTTATTTTTTGATAAAATAAGGAATTTTGAATTTTTTTGCCGAATTGCTTTTTTAGTATAATTTTCATATTTATTTTATTTTACAAAATCAGTTTTTGTTCTTAAAAATAACAAAAAATCATATTATACTTTGAGGTTATTATGGAGAATAAAGAAAGCAATAAAATTTCAACTTTGGAAAACAATTTGAAAGGCACAAAAATATTTTTGTCAAATGGAGATACACTTTTGCTTAACGGAGTTTCAAAAGTTATATCAAGCACACAAAATGGAATTTCAGTTCTTATTAACGGACAACCACTTGAAATTGAAGGAAAAAATTTGACAACCACAAAACTTGATATAGAAAACGGAGTTTTGGAAGCAAGTGGGAATTTTGTATCTATGAAATTTGCTGGCCACAAGCAAAAAGAGAACTTTTTTAAGAGAATTTTTGGTTGATACTTTTTGAAACACTGCTTCAAGGCAAACTTTTGCTTTGTTTTTTGTATTTTGGAATTTTGTGTGGCATTTTCCTTAGCATAAAAAAACTTATTGACAGAACCTTCAAAAAAAGAAAAATAATTGTTATCTTGACTGATGTGTTTTTTATGCTGATTGCAACTCTGCTGTTCGTGTTTGCAAAGATAAAGTATGCTTATGGCGAATTTAGAATATTTCAAGTCCTTGGTTTTTGCTTGGGAATTTATTTACAACAAATTTCGCTAAACAAATTAGTTGAAAAAATATTATTTGTCTGCTATAATTTTATTGTAAGGATATTTTGCAAACTTAAAACAACAAAAATTTTTGGCAAAATATTAAAGTGAGTGTATGGAAAAATCAAAAGCAATTTCAATTATGATAAAAACAGCCATTGGTATTTTGTTTGCTGTATTTTTTGTAGTGCTACTTTCACAATATATAACAATAGCACAACTAAATAGCAAAAATGATAAGCTTAATACTGAACTCAATTCAACCACACAGCAATATCAAGAGTTAGATAAACAATATAAAGAAATATCATCAAACTACGAAGACTATGTCGAAGATTATGTTAGAGATAACTATGACTATGTACATAATGATGAAATTTTAATTAATAAGTAATATAAATATATAATATTTTTTATATAATAAAGAGCCAAAATATCGGCTCTTTTTTGTTTTTGTATAAACTTATAAAATTATAAAATAAATTATTATATTTAATAATATGTATAAAAACTCTTGCATAGATTAATGTAGATATTTGTTGAAATATGGAAAATATGGTCGTTTGCGTAGTACTACTCATTTTCAATTTTAATCAATAAATACTTTGTATTTAGCCATTTTGTCAAACATGTGTTTGAAAAATTTAATATTATACTATATATTTCAAAAAAATATGCATAAAAATGTATAAATATAAATTTTTAGTTGCGTTTTGAATTTTTATACATTAAAATGAATATGTAATCAGTCAAGGGGAGGTCATCAATATGCTTAATAACATTTATTTCGGTGATGGAAAAACAAACATTGAAAACTTTATTGAATATTCTTATCCTAATTTTCCACAAAAAATGACAGCCCAACTCATCAACTTTGTTTCTAGAATGTGCTTTTATGAAGAAGAAGGAGCAAAGCTAAGACCAACAATACTTTTTACAAACAAGATGGATACTCTTATCAAAAGTGTTGGCAATACAATAAAACAAGTAATTTTTGAAGATGAAAACGAAAACATGTTTAGAAGCAGAATGAAAGCTCTGACACCATTTTCATCACATAAATGGAACATTTATGTTCAACTTAATAGCAATGGTTCTGTTGAATATGGAATATATCGTTCTCTTAACAGTATAAAAGAACATAACTTTAATACAAATCTATTTTTGAACGAAGAATTAAAAGCAAGGTCTAATAGTGTATTTGCATTTTTGATTGAATCAATAAGTTCAAGCAATATTTTGTTTAGAAGTTTGAAAGGCGAAGATATGAACTTGAACTTTTCACTTGAAAATAGAAAACTTTTGGACTTTAATGAAGAAGTTAAAGAATTTGTTGATGCAAGTTTTTCAAAACTTAAAACAACAAAGAAAAAATTGAACGAATTAAAAATACTTTATCAAAACACATTTAAGAATTGTTTTAGACAAATTCATGGCTGTATTTGTGTTGTTGTTGATAAAGATTATGTAGACAATGGATTTTTTGGAGACGGAATTTGGCTTAGCCACCCTATCGAATTAAGCAAACTGTTTATGCAATCTACAAGTTATAGCGAAACAAAGTTGGAATCTTATAGTGAACTCTTTATGGATATGCTTAACTATGATGGTATCACTATTGTAGACAACAAAGGAAGAATTAGAGCATACAACGTATTTGTTGAATCAGATTCTGGAAAAGAAAGCAACATTGTTGGTGGTGCAAGAAAAAGAGCTGCATTCACAGTCATCAACAGTAAAGTTAAAAAGATTGTTGGAGTTTACTTCCAAAGCCAAGAAGGTGAAATATTCTATAATAGAAATAGAAATTATAGAGAAAGAAAGACCAGAAACCTTGGCACTGCCCTTCCAACAATATCAACAAGCAACTTTGATGATATCAAAACAAGAAATATGGTTGCAAAATCAATACCACTCTTTTCGGAAGAAGACCTTGTTAAATTTGAACAAAAATCATTTTTAGACTAAAAAATAGCATAAAATTATGCTATTTTTTGTTATTTTATAATATTATTTTTCAACCCCGATTGCTTTTCTCACATCACTCAAAACTTTTCTAGCAACCACTCTGGCTTTTTCTGCACCATCATGAAGTATCTTTTCAACTTCTTCAAAGTGACTCATATAATAGTCATACTTTTCTCTCATTGGTTTGATGTAATTGTTTGCAATTTCAAACAATTCTTTTTTCGCATCACCCCAACCAAGGCCACCAGCAAGTTTTTTGTCAAACTCTGCTTGCTGACTTTCTGTTGCGAATAATTTGTATATTTTGTTGAGTGTGCAATCCAAATCTTTTGGCTCTCCCGGAAGTTTGCTATCAGTCACAATTCTGTTGATTGATTTTTGCAGTTCTTTTTCTGTGCCAAACAGTTTTATTGTGTTTCCATAGCTTTTACTCATTTTTCTACCATCTAAGCCAACAAGTGTTTGAACTTCTTTTTGAATATACTCTTCCGGCAAAACAAAAACTTTTTTGTATTTGTTGTTGAAATAGTTTGCAATATCTCTGGCAATTTCTATATGCTGTTTTTGGTCAAGACCTACTGGAACAAGGTTTGTTTCAAAAAGCAAAATGTCAGCAGCCATAAGAATTGGATAATTGTATAAACCCATGTTGACATTATTATCTACATCAAAACCTGCTTCTTGATTTTTTTCAACACAAGCTTTGTAAGCATGCGCCCTATTCATAAGTCCTTTTGGTGTAACATTGCAAAGTATCCAATTAAGCTCAAAATCTTCCTTTATATCGCTTTGTCTATAAAACACAACTTTGTTTGGATCAAGTCCACAGGCAAGCCATGCACAAGCAATATTTTTTGAATATACTTCAAATTCTTCTTTCGTTTTTAAGGTTGTGAGTGCATGATAATCTGCGATAAAATAATAACAATCAAAATCTGGATTTTTGCTAAGCTCTATTGCAGGTCTTATTGCACCAAAATAATTACCGATATGTGCATAACCTGTTGGTTTTATTCCTGTCAAAATTCTTTTCATAATAGTCCCCTAATCTATATATTAAATTTTACCAAATTAAAAAACTATTGTCAAATATCACACAAGATTACATATAATAGATAAAAA
>CADBPU010000040.1 GCA_902796635.1 uncultured Eubacteriales bacterium
AAAAAAGCTGTTGCTGTTGCACTTAGAAACAGATATAGAAGAAGCAAACTTTCATCTAGTGAAAGAGAAGATATTATGCCTAAAAACATAATTTTGAAAGGCCCAACAGGTGTTGGTAAAACAGAAATTGCAAGAAGACTTGCAAAACTTGTAAACGCTCCATTTGTAAAAATAGAAGCGACAAAGTTCACAGAAGTTGGATATGTTGGCAGAGACTGCGAAAGTATGATTCGTGACCTTGTTGAAGTCGCTGTTAGAATGGTTAAAAATGAAAAAATCAAGTCAGTTCAACAAAAAGTTGAGAACATTGTTAATGATAAATTATTTAGGTTAGTTTATCCAAACAAAAAAATTGAAGGTGCAGATGAAGCGCTTGACAGGCAAAGAATTATGGCTGAACTTGCACAAGGAAACTATGATGAAGAGTTTGTTGAAATTGAAGTTACAGAGGCACAAAAAAATATAGAAGTTCTTTCAGCTGGCAATGCAGAAATTAGCCTTGGCAGTATTTTTGACGGAATGTTCCCAAACAAAAAAAGAAAGAGAAAAGTAACAATAAAAGAAGCAAAAATTTTGCTCACAGAGGAAGAAAGCAACAAACTTTTGGACCTTGATAGCGTAAATAGTGAAGCTATTGAAAGAGTTGAGCAAGAAGGAATCATCTTTATTGACGAAATTGATAAAATCGCGAGCAAAGAAAACAGCAAAGGTCCAGATGTTTCAAGAGAAGGTGTGCAAAGAGATTTGCTTCCATTTGTTGAAGGAACATCTGTAACAACAAAATATGGCACAGTAAAAACAGATTATATCTTGTTCATGGCAGCAGGAGCTTTCCATGTTTCAAAAATTGATGACCTAATTCCAGAACTTCAAGGAAGATTCCCAATTAGGGTTGAACTTGACAACTTAACAAAAGCAGATTTCATAAGAATTTTAACAGAGCCAAAAAACGCAACAATAAAACAATATAAAAGTTTACTTAAAGTCGACAAGGTAGATTTGGAGTTTACACAAGATGCTTTAGAAGAGATTGCAGAACTTGCTGAACAACAAAATTTGACAAGCGAAAATATTGGTGCAAGAAGGTTAAATACAATACTTGAAAAGGTGCTTGAAGATATAAATTATGAGGCATCAGGTGACGAAGAAAAGAAAGTTGTTGTCGATAAAAAATTTGTTGAAAATGCAATGAGTAAACTTATAAAAAGCACAGACCTAACAAAATATATTTTATAAAAAAGTATTAAAATTAAGTAAAATTTACAAAAAAATAGCAAAATTTTAGAAAAATTTACTCAAAATGGGGATAAGATGAGTTTTGACGAAAGAACAATTGCTTTGATTGGAAAAGAAAAAAACAATCAACTCAAACAAAAAAATGTGATTATTTTTGGTGTTGGTGGAGTCGGTGGTTATGTTGTTGAAATGCTTGCAAGAAGTGGAATTGAAAATCTCACACTTGTTGATTTTGACACAGTTAGTGAAAGCAATATAAATAGGCAAATCATTGCAACAAATCAAAGTGTTGGCAAACTTAAAGTAGATTGCTTTAAGAAAAGAATTTTTGATATCAATCCAAATTGCCAAGTTGATGTAAAACCAGCAAAACTAACAGACGAAAATATATCGAAATTTGAGTTATCAAAATTTGATTTTGTTGTTGATTGTATTGATATGGTTTCAAGCAAAATTGCTCTGATTAAATATTGCTATGATAACAACATAAAAATAATTTCCAGCATGGGTGCAGGCAACAGATATCAAATCCCAAAGTTTGAAATTTGTGATATAAATAAGACAGAAAATGATGGACTTGCAAAGGTTATAAGAGCAAAATTGAGACAACTTGGTGTAAAAAAGTGCATTGTATGTTATACAAGACAAGATGCAAAAAAACAAAAAGTGATTGGCAGTATTGCATATTTTCCAGCAAGTTGTGGAATAACTATAAGTGCATATGTAATAAATTGTTTAATGGGGGAGAATTGACATGAAACTTGAACATTTAAGTGAAAAAGATTTTAAGGAAAAAACAGAAAAAGGACTTGTTGTCGTAGATTTTTTTGCAACTTGGTGTGGTCCATGTCAAATTTTAGGACCAATTATGGAAGGTGTTGCTGATGAACTTGCTGACGTAAAAGTTTTCAAAGTTGATGTTGACGAAAATGAAAGCACTGCAAGAGAATTTGGTGTTATGAGCATTCCAACTATTGTTATACTTAAAGATGGAGAAGAAATTGACCGTCATGTTGGACTTATGAATAGAAGTTCACTTGTTGAGTGGATAAAATCACATTAATTTATAAAATTTAAGCACTTTTAAGTGCTTTTTTTTATTTAATAGGCCAATTTTATAGCATTTTAATAAAATATATAAATTTTTCAAAATCAAATATTATTTTTTTATATTTTTATAATTCAATATTGACAATTAGATTTTTTTGATATAAAATATAATAGGAATTTATGCGAAGATATTTCGCTTTAAGGAGATAGAAATGGAAGAAACAAAAAAGAGAGTTGTATATCTTGACACAGCAAATGCAACTTATGTAAATCGTGAAGTGCTTCAAGAAATGATGCCTACTTTCAATTCTTGCTATGGTAATCCAGACTCAATTCATAGCGTTGGTAGAACAGCAAGAGAGCTCGTAGAAATCGCAAAGAGAAGAATAGCAATGGCTATTAGTGCAGAACCAAGAGAAATTTATTTTACAAGTGGTGTTGCAGAAGCAAATAACTGGGCAATTTTGGGGTTGGCTCGTGCAAATAAAAGCAAAGGAAATCATGTTATTGTATCAAAAGTTGAAGACAAAAGTATTTTGCTTGCTTGCAAACAACTTGAAAAAGAAGGTTTTGAAGTATCTTACATCGGTTGTGATGAAAATGGCGTTGTCAGTCTTGCACAACTTATGGGATCAATCAAACAAAACACTATTCTTGTCAGTGTAAACGTAGCAAATGGAGAAGTTGGAACAATTCAAAATCTCAATGCTATTGCAAGAACAGTAAAAGAAAAAGACATTATTTTCCACTGTGATGCAAGTTGGGCACTTGGAAATATGCCACTTGACGTAAAATCAATTCCAATAGATGCTATGACACTTGCAAGTGATAACATTTATGGACCAAAAGGTGTTGCTGGTTTGTATCTCAAAAAATCAGTTGAAATTGAAAGTTTCATTTTAGGAGAAGGTGGAAAAAGACCTGACCATATGAACGTTCCAGCAGTTGTTGGTTTTGGAAAAGCAGTTGAACTTGCAACAAAAGAAATTATGGTTTCATCTCACAAAACAAAACTTGTTAGAGATTATTTGTACAAGAGCATTAAAGAAAAAATTGAAAATGTTTCACTCAATGGTCATCAATATCAAAGAATTGCAAACAATTTGAACATTACTATCGATTGCGTTGATGCCGAAGCACTTATGTATATGCTTGATGAAGAAGGTATTTGTGCATCTGTTTGCGGAACAAGACTTGAACCAAGCGAAACTTTAATAGCAATGAAAAGAACACCAGAACAAATATATAGTTCAATAAGATTTACAGTTGCAAGAAATGTTACCAGAGAAGATGTTGACTATGTTGTAGAAAAAATGGTTGATATGGTAAAGAAATTGAGAGAAATTTCACCACTTAGAAAATCATCAAAGGAGGCAAAATAATATGTATAGCAAAAAATTGTTAGAATTATTTAGAGATCCTCACAATGTTGGTATTTTGCAAAGTGCAAGTGGTGTAGGTGTCTACGAAGACGAAAAAACACACGAGATTTTCAAACTTTACATAAAGATTGAAAATGAAACCGTTGTTGATGCTTCTTTCAAAGTTTATAGTGGAGTTGCAGGCATCGCAGTTATGAGTGTTTTGACTGATATGTTGAAAAACAAGTCATTAGAAGATGCTAAAAAACTTGAAGATAAACAACTTTTGGAAGAACTGGGAAGTTTGGAAGCAGGAAAGCGTTATCTTTTGGAAGATGCTTTGAATTCAGTTAAACTTGCAGTTGAAGACTATGAAAAGAAACTTGAAAAAGAATCAAAAAAGAAGAAAAAGTAAATCGCAAAGGCAAATTGATATTCAATTTGTCTTTTTTATTCTCATATTTTATAAAATTTGACACAAAATATAGTTGTGGAGGGAAATATGAGCGATAATTTAATTTTAGGTCTTGCAATCGGTTTTATGGCAGGTGCAATCCTTGTACATAGCAATCAAAAGGCAAACGAATTTATTGATGATAGCAAGAAAAAGATAGTTGAGACAATAGAAAAAATGTAAAATTGGGCTAAATTTAGCCCATTTTTTATTGTATAAATTGGAAATATATGTTAAAATATAATTGAGGTTTGAATTGAATAGACTCGCACTAGATATTGGAAAAGCTAGGATAGGAATTGCAATCAGTCATTCATGGCTTGCCACAAATTACCAAACTTTATACACAAAAACTTGGACAAAAGACACAAATCAAATTGCTGAAATTGTCCAAAACGAAAGTATTGAAGAAGTGATTGTTGGATTGCCACTCAATATGGATGGAACTGAAAGCGAAATGTGCCAATATGCAAAAAAGTTTTGTGAGATGTTAAAAACAAAAATTTTGGCAAAGATTATATTTGTTGACGAACGACTTTCAAGCATATCAGCAGAAGAAATCATGCACAGTTCCAATGTAAAAACAAAAAACAAAAAGGGTCTTATTGACCAAATCGCAGCAACAGTTATCTTACAATCTTATTTAGATAACCAAAAGGAGATATAAAATGAAAGAAGAAAAGAAAGTTGAAAAAGAAGTAAATCCAATTGATGCATTATTTGATGTTAATAATTCAGAAAATATTGTACTTTACAATGAAAATGATGAAGCAGTAGAATTTGAACAAATTGCTCTTATTCCATTGGATAGTCAAGTGTATGCAATCTTAAAACCAACTGCAAAAGTTGAAGGTGTTGCTGACGATGAAGCATTTGTTTTTGAAGTTGTTGAAGATGAAGAAGAAGGCGACACAGTTCGTCTTGTTGAAGATGACAAAGTTATAGACAAAGTATTTGAAGAATATAACAGATTGCTTGACGAAGAAGAAGGAAAGTAATTTTTAAGGACATAAAAATTATGTCCTTTTTTTTGTTTATTTACTTGAATTTTATATTTATATATGATAGAATAAAGTGTTTCAAAAATACACACCTTATGCAATTTGGTGACCGTTGCCACAAAATGTGGTTGATACCAGAGTTATAAAGCATTTGGGAGGATTAAAAACGAGGAGGATTTTTTTTAATGTCAGTTATTTCAATGAAACAATTATTAGAGGCAGGAGTTCACTTTGGACATCAAACAAGAAAGTGGAATCCAAAAATGGCAAAGTATATCTATACTAGCAGAAATGATATACATGTCATCAACCTTGAACAAACATCAGAATGCGTTGATGTTGCATACGCTTATATGCGTGACGCAGTAAAAGATGGCAAGAGAGTTTTGTTTGTAGGAACAAAAAATCAAGCACAAGAAGCCATAAAAGAAGCTGCAGAAAAAAGTGGAGAGTACTATATCAACAGCCGTTGGCTTGGTGGTACACTCACAAACTTCAAAACTATTCGTTCAAGAATAGACAAACTCAACAAACTTGAACAAATGGAAAAAACAGGAGAGTTTGACTTGCTTCCTAAAAAAGAAGTTGCTGGTCTCAAAGCAGAAAAAGAAAAACTCAACAAATTCCTTGGTGGTATCAAGGATATGACAAAGCTTCCTGGACTTATCTTTGTTGTTGACAGCAAAAAGGAAGAAATTTGTGTAAAAGAAGCAAAATTGCTTGGTATACCTGTTATTGGTCTTATTGACACAAATTGCAATCCTGACATGATTGACGTTGTCATTCCAGGTAATGATGATGCAATTAGATCAGTAAAACTCATCACAAACGCTATGGCAGACGCTGTTATTGAAGCAAAAGAAGGCGAAGAAGGTCTTGCTGCAAGAAAGAAAGCAGAAGAAGAAGCTAATGGCGAAGCTCCAAAGGCAGAAGAAAGTGCTGAACTCAATATGGAAGAAGTTTTGAAAGCAGAACCTGTTGAAGCAGTAAAAGCAGAAGACGAAGAAGAAGCAAAACCTGCAAAGAAAAAGGCAAAAAAACCTGCAAAGAAAGCTGAAGAAAAAGCAGAACCAAAAGCAGAAGAAAAGGTTGAAGAACAACCAAAAGAAGAAAAAAAAGCTGATGAATCAGCAGAATAAGGAGATATTTTATGGCAGTTAGCACACAAGATATTGTAAAACTTAGAGAAAGAACAGGCGCTGGAATTATGGATTGTAAAAATGCTTTGATAAAAGCAGACAATGATATTGACAAAGCTTGTGATATTTTAAGAGAACTAGGAGTTGCAAAAGCAGCAAAAAAAGCAAATAGGATTGCAGCAGAAGGTGTTGTTCATGCTTACATTCACATGGGCGGAAAAATCGGCGTATTGATTGAAGTTAATTGTGAAACAGACTTCGTTGCAAGAAGTGATGCTTTCATGGCTCTTGTTAAAGATTTGGCTATGCAAGTTGCAGCATCTGCACCAGAATATGTTGCAAGAGAAGAAATTCCAGCAGCAAGAATTGAAAAAGAAAGAGAAATCTTAAAAAATGAAGCACTCAATGAAGGTAAACCAGAAAAAATCATTGACAGAATTGTTGATGGTGGAATTAATAAACTCTATGGCGAACTTTGTTTGCTTGAACAAAATTATATCAAAGACCCATCAAAAAAGGTTTTGGATGTTGTAAATGAAGCAGTTGCAAAAATTGGTGAAAAAATCAGTGTTAGAAGATTTACTCGTTATGAAATGGGCGAGGGGTTGGAAAAGAGAAAAGATGACTTTGCTAGTGAAGTTATGAGCCAAGTTAAAGGTAATTAATATTAAAATCACATGAAAAAAATCATGTGATTTTTTTTGCTTTATATTTGAAAATCTATTACAATATAAAAATATTTTTGCATAGTACACCGAAATTACTGACAATTTTAGTGCTATGCAAAGTTTTATTTGTAAAAAATACAATAAAAAAATATTGTGCAGGAAAAAATTATTTCATTAATTTATATCTCAATGAATAGATATATTTATATGAAAAAGATATTTAATAAAAAACTGTTTTCTGCAATACTCACAAATTTTGCAATAGTATTTGCCATATTTTCTGTGTTTGGCATTTGTTTTTGGACAGACAGTACCGCCGTTGTAAGTTCAACAGGTTATAAGGCAATTTATAGAGGAAATGAAAACAAAAACAACATTTCTCTTTGTATTAATGTCTATTGGGGAACTGAATATCTTGATGAAATGCTTGAAACACTAAAAAAATATGATGCAAAAGCAACTTTTTTTGTAGGTGGTTGCTGGGCAGCAAAAAATGTTGATATGCTAAAAAAAATATATGATGAAGGCCATGAGATAGCAAATCATGGATATTATCACAAAGACCACAAGCAAATAGATTATGCAAGAAATGTGCAAGAAATAGAGTATAACCACAAAATTGTCAAAGAAACTTTGGGAATTGATATGTCGTTATTTATGCCACCAAGTGGAAGTTATGGCTTGCAAACGCTTGAAGCAGCAGAGTTTTTGGGATATACAACAATCATGTGGAGCAAAGACACTATTGATTGGCGAGACAAAGATGTTTCGCTCATCACAAAGCGCGCAACAAAAAATTTACAAAACGGCGATTTGATTTTGATGCACCCAACAGAATGCACAAAACTTGCGCTTGAAAGCATTGTAAAAACTATTCAAAATAGTGGTTTTAATTTAACTACGGTCAGCCAAAATATTTCAATGAATTAAAGATATTATATTAATATCTTTTTTCTTGATTTTTTTCTTTGCATGGTCTATACTAAATTAAGGAGATATATTATGATTTTAACAAAAAGAAAATTTAGTTTTCTAATGCTTATAATGGCATTTATTATGGTTTTTTCTGCTGGTTGTTTTGAACCTGCACCAAATAATGATGACAATCCAGACGACCCAGGAATAAATCAACCAGGTGATGACAACCCAGGCGACGATAAC
>CADBPU010000041.1 GCA_902796635.1 uncultured Eubacteriales bacterium
AATATGGTTATTAATCAAAATATGCCGCATATAAATAAGTATACAGAAATCAAACAGGTGACTGTAAATTATTTGAATGTGGAGGAGAGTGATATTGTAATAAATGAGTGAAGAAAAGAAAATTTCAAAAGAAAAATTTGATTGGCTGAACAATTTAAGCTTTATAAAAAAACTCAAACAAGTAAAACATATTGGGCTTATTATTACAATTATTTTTGTGTTGCTTCTTCTCTTAATCTTGTTTGGAAATTTTAATTTTTTATCGAGTAGTTCTACAATTTCTGCTAGTTCCAATAGTTTTACATATACAACTAATGCAGAGTATATAAAAAATATGGAGGACAAGCTTAAAGCGTTGCTGTCAAAGATAAAGGGTTCAGGCAATGTTGAAGTTATGATTACGCTTAATGAAGGAGCAGGAGTTGTACTAGCTACTAGTGATGAATCTATAACAACAAATAATGGTAGTGGAAGTACAACAACTGTGTCAGCAAATCCGGTTATTATAACTCAAAATGGAACAAATACACCGGTAATTGTTAGTGAAAATATACCAGAGATAAAAGGCGTGGTAGTGGTTAGCAGTGGGGCAAAAGATGTCAATGTTAGATTAAACATTTTGAATGCAGTTCAAACCCTAACCGGACTAGCCAATAACAAAATTCAAATTTTGATTGGAGAATAAAGGAGATTATTTATGAGTAAGAAAAAGAAAATTATTATACTTGCAACAATGTTTGTTTTGCTTGTTGTGACAGGATACTTGAATATCGTGTTAAATGGCAATTCAACAACTACAACAAATACTGAAAATGTTGTTACAGGAAACTTCTTTACAACATATAGAAGTGATAGACAAAGTACAAGAGATCAAGAAATTGCTTATTATGATGCAATAATAGCAAGTCCAACAAGTAGTGCTGATGCAAAAGCAACAGCAGAATTAAAAAAACAAGAACTTGTCAATACTATGGAAATGGAACTTGTTACAGAAGGACTTATTCGTGCAAGGGGATTTGAAGATGTTGTTGTAACAAATTCAAATAGTTGTATAAATGTCATAGTAAAATCAGCAGAACTCACAAGCAGTGAAGTTGCACAAATTGTTTCTATCGTGCAAGAACAATCAAATGTTGGACTTGATAATATTAAAATTATTCCTGTTGAATAGATTGGTCTATAAATTGAGCGAAATTTCGCTCTTTTTTATTAGTAGCATACAAAAATTGATTGTAATATATTTTTTGTTGTGATATAATCAAATTGTGAGGTTTTGATGAATTACGAACTTAATGACGAAATGTATATGAATAAAAACAACAAGGGTAAAGTAACATACAACAAAAACATTTTGCTTTCTATTATAAATTTGGCAACAAAAGAAATTGCTGGTGTTGCATCACTATGTGATAATTTTGGCAGTGGACTTAAAAAAATGTTTTCAAACAACTACACCAATGGTGTAAAAGTTGAGTATGGAAAAAATGGTGTTGTTGTTGATGTATATATCAATGTATACGAAGGATATAGTGTTCCTGATATTGCATATAAAGTTCAAGAAAATATAAAAAATGGAATATCATCTATGCTTGATGTAAATATTGATACAATCAATGTACATGTACAAGGTGTTGATTTTAGTCAAAAGGTAGATTAAAATGAGTAGAATTCTTGCAAGAGAAAATTGCTTTAAGTTGATGTTTGAATATGAGTTTTTGAAAGAGAGAAATGAGCTCTCTCTTTTCAATTTGACTGATACAGAAGACTTGACGGAAGAAGAAAAAGAACTTGTTAAACAAGAATATTTGGGACTTATTGAAAATAATGAAAAGATTGAAGAAATAATTACTAAATACTTGAAGGGCTACACATTGAGTAGGATTTATAAGGTAGATTTGGCTATATTAAAAATTGCAATTTATGAAATGATGTTTTCAAATCAACAAACACCAAGCAAAGTTATAATAAACGAAGCAGTTGAGCTTGCAAAAAAGTATTCAACTGAAAAGAGTTATAGTTTTGTAAATGGCGTTTTGGCTAGTGTAAATAAAGGGGAAATTGATGGAAAGACAGCCAATTAGTGTATCTATGCTTGCTGGCTATATAAAGCAGATTTTTGATGC
>CADBPU010000042.1 GCA_902796635.1 uncultured Eubacteriales bacterium
AATTAAAAGTGTTCAAGAAAAATGTGCAAGTTGTGGTGGCAATTTAGCATTTAATCCAAAGTCGCAAGATTTGACTTGCAAAAATTGTGGTGCTCATTATCCTATTGAAAATACAAACGCTTTTGAATATCATGATTTGCTTGGCTATTTGAGCAACAAAGAGCAAGATAGTCAAAAATATAAAGAATATGTTGAAAAAAATAAAGTTTTCAAATGTCCAAATTGTGGCGCAAATGTGGTTTTGAACAAATTTGAAATATCAAAGGTATGTCCATATTGTGCAACACCACTTGTTTTGGAAGAAAGAACTATTCAAGGACTTTGTCCTGATACAATTATTCCTTTTGCTTTTGATGAAGAAGAAGCCAGCGCAAAGTTTGCAAATGCTGTCAAAAAAAGATTTTGGGCACCGAGAAAGTTCAAAAAACAGTTGCCAGCAAATGAGATTACAGGAATATACATTCCATCTTTTGGATTTGATGTTTCAAGCAAAAGCAGTTATGAAGGCAAATTGTATAGAAACGAAACATATTACGACCAAGATGGAAAGTCGCACACTGAAAGGTCATATTTTCACATATCAGGTGGATTAAATAAGGATTATAAAAATATAATGGTGGAGTGTAGTTCTCATATCAATCAAGCTGAACTCAATGGCTTTATTCCTTATGAGTATGAAAAAAAGCAGGCGTTTACAAATTCTTTTATTTTAGGATATAGCGTCGAGCAATATGATAAAGAAATTCAAAACTGCTTGGATATATATAGAACTGAACTTAATAACAGAATCAAAAGTGATATTTTAAGTAAATATCACTATGATGGTGTTAGTTATCTAAATATTAAGACAGAAAGAAGTAATGAAAAATTTTTGTATCAAATTTTGCCTGTTTATAGGTTCCAATATGATTACAAAAAGAAAAAGTATATAACTTATATGAATGGTCAAACTGGTAAAGTTGATAGCCACACTCCAAAGTCTGGGCTAAAAATTGCAATTGCAACCATACTTGGTATTTTATTAGTCGTTGGTATCGTCTTAATTTCAGTACTTTTAGGTTCTTAATATTAATAATTTATTATAATTGCTAAAATAAAAAATAATAAAAATGGAGGGATTTATGAATTCAATTCAAAAACAAAAAGGTTGGCTTGTTGGTATCAGTATAGCAATGATTGTGCTTGGAGCTGTTGCTCTTGTTGGTGGCATCATATTGCTCGTTTCTGGAATTCCAGCAATTCCAGCAGTTGCAGGAATACTTAAAGTTGTGTTTGGTGGGTTGCTTGTTTTATTTGGTCTTGTAAGTATGCCACTTGGCATAAGATGGGCTTGGGTTGGTCTTGCTCTTAGTGCCACAAAAGGTAGCATCAAACAAGGTAATATTGCAAAAGAAGGTGGCACAGTAAACATGAAAAAATGCGATAAGTGTGGCACAGAAAGAAAAGAAGGCGAAGAAGTTTGCTCTAACTGTGGAAAGAAGTTTGAATAATTAAAAATTTATTAATAATTATTAAAAATCGTCATTTGTTGGCGATTTTTTTGATTTTTTTACCAAAAAATGCAAAATATTAGCAATTTTTAAGTCAAAAATTAAATTTAATAATTTAACAAATCTTGCACAAAATATCAGTGTAGGAGGAGAAAATATGATTATTGCAAATATAATTGCCTCTATTTTGGTCATTATAGGTGCCATAAATTGGGGATTGGTTGGAATCTTTAATTGGAATCTTGTTACAGCAATTTTTGGTGCTGGACTTCCAGTTGGTGCAGTTATAATATATGTTTTAATATTACTTTCTGCAATCTGGCTTATCATTGCATGTGTCATGCAAAGAGGAAGAATTTCTTATAGAAGAGATATCTAACAAAATATGATATATCAAAATTGATATATCATTTTTTTTGTAAAAACAAGTAGTGTAAAAAGTTGTAGAAAAAATTATAAGATGATATAATCTCGTAGGAGATAATTATGGGATTTTTTACAATATCACTTATATCGGGTTATAGTTTAATTGTTTTGATGAATATTATTTTTAATTTTTCATGGCTAACACTTTTGAATATTTTTCTTTGTGTTGTTATAATCATGCTTCCAGCAGCTGTATTTTTGTTTGTAGGCAGAGTACTTCCCAAAAAATGGTTTGATTCAAAAAGATTACTTTTCAGGGTAAATAAATTTCAAGCATGGTTTTGCAAATTTGTAAGAGTAAAAGATTGGAAAGATAAAATACCTGTTGGTGGACATGTTGCGGGTTTTAGAATGAATAAACTAGCAAATCCAAAGGATTTAGATTTGACATTTTTGAATAGATACATATACGAGTCTTGTTTTGCAGAATGGTTGCACACAACTTGCGCAGTTTGGGGCTTGCTTGCATTAATACCAATTTACTTTATCAATGCATCATGGGTTTTGCCTATTGCACTGCCAATCGCTGTTGTGTTTGCATATCAAAATATGGTTTCAACAATCATTCAATGGTTTGTTAGACCTAGAATAGTAAAACTTAGAGATGGACTTATAAAAAGAAACAAATTATCACAAAATACAGAAGAAAAAGAAGAGATAAAGGAAGAAAAATAGTTATGAAAATAGCCGTTGTTTGCGACGTACTTGGAGAAGAGACAAATGGGACAACTCTTGCCGCAGCAAATTTGATAAGACACTTGCAGTCTCAAAAAGATATTGAACTTAACGTTTTGTGCGCAGATCAAGACAAAAAAGATTTGCCAAATTATTATGTGGTTCCAAATCTATCTTTTGGAAAATTAATAGATAGTATAATTGCAAAGAATAATGTAAAACTTGCAAAGCCAGATGATGAAATTGTTGCCGAAGCACTTAAAGATGCAGATCATGTACATATCATGCTACCTTTTGTTTTGGGTAGGCATGCATTAAAATATTGTAAAGAGCATGGTATAACTACTACTGCTGGGTTTCATGCACAGGCAGAAAACCTGTCAAGTCATTTCCGTTTGCAAAATTTTGAATTGTTAAACAAAGCAATTTACAAAAATTTCTATAAAGGTTTTTATAAGGATATTAATGGTATTCACTATCCAACACAATTTATTAAAGATGATTTTGAAAATAGATTAAAGATTAAAACCAATGGCTATATCATTTCAAATGGAGTAAATACTGTCATAACCAAACAAAACATTGAAAAACCACAAGAACTAAAAGATAAAATTGTAATACTTTCAACGGGTAGATATGCAGTTGAAAAAAATCAACAAACTCTTATTAGGGCAGTAAAATATTCGAAATATAAAGACAAAATTCAACTCATTTTTGCGGGTCAAGGACCACTTGAAAACAAGTTTAAGAAAATGGCAAAAAAATTGCCAAATTATCCAATTTTCAAAGTCTATCCAAGGCAAGAGATGACAAATGTTGTCAATATGTGCGATTTGTATGTACATCCGGCAATTATAGAACTTGAAGGAATTGCTTGTTTGGAAGCAATTTGTGCGGGTATACTTGGGATTGTGAGCGATAGCAAAAAAAGTGCCGCAACAAATTTTGTTGTTGACCAAAAATGCATTTTCAAAAATAGAAATCCAAAAGATTTGGCAAGAGTTATTGACTATTGGATTGAACATCCACAAGAAAAACGAGAGTGCGAAGACAAATTTTTGCAATCAGCAGAAAAATACAATCAAGATAAATGTATGGATAAGATGATTGATATGATGATTGAAGTACATAAAAAATATGGCAACCAATAATGGTTGCTTTTTATTTATCATATATAGAAATGTTTTTATCATTTTTATTATAATAAAAAACCACAGAAATCTGTGGTAAATTAAAATGCTGTTTTAAGGTTTTCATAAAACAATGCTTTTTTGGTCGAAAGTATTGGTCCAATCCAAATCCATGCAATGCCTGCTGTTATCAAAACAAGCAAGAGCCACAATATATTTAATAAAAGGAATTTGCAATATCTACCATAGTTTTGTTTCATGATATGTTTGCTTTCAACAAGTGCATTTTCACTTTTAATATCTTGTCTATCTGCCATAAGTAGCGTTGCCATACTGTATCCTATATTTTTTACAAATGCTGGGAATACAAGAACAACAAGCCAGAAAATTGTTAAAAATATTCTTTTTAGAAGCACAGCAATAATTGTTTTTGCTCTTTTTGAAAAGCCAGAAAACACTAAACTTTGCTTTGGCATTTCTTGTCTTGAAATATGTAAACAAAAATTGTTATATCCATAATCTAAAAGTGCAAACATAATCAAAGTTAAAAGTCCTAGTGGTATAGAAATCCACCAAGCAACAAAAATAGATAGTAAAACTGTCAATGCAACAAGAAAAAAGCAAATCAAAAACACAATCAAAGATGCAGAAATTGCAGTTTTCCAACTACCTCTCAAACAATCTCTTGACTGTTCATTTATTTCTTTGTTTGAATTATAAAAATTATACAAAGCCATATTTACTCCTATTAAATTTTATCACATGTGAAATTAAATGGCAATTTTTTGAATATACTTTCAAAATTTATTTATATTTGAAAATTTTGGTCATACGCCTTTCAAATCCCATATTGGGATATATTTTTCATCGCCACTTTCAAGTTCTTGAATGTAGCCATTTTCAAGCCCTAATTCTTTTGCTTTTTCAATCACAATCTTGTATTCAATGGGTTTCAGTTTTCTGTTTATTTCAGGGTGCTCTTGTGCTTTGTGATATGGCGTGTATTGGCCCATCAAACTCAGCAAAAATTCTGTCTTTATGTTTTTTGATAGCCAATCCAAAATATTAATGCTGTCTTTTGTGCAATTTGGCATTACTAAATGACGAATAATAACACCATTTTGCAAAATATCATTTTTGTATATCAATTTTGGTTTTGATTTTGTCATTTCTTTTATAACTGCACTTGCGTTTTGAAAATAATTTGTTGCCTTGCAATATTTTGATGATAAGTAGTCATCATAAAATTTCAAGTCAACCAAAAATATGTCAACAAATGGCTCAATCATTTTTATAGTTTCAACTTTTTCATAACCATTACTGTTCCAAACAATAGGAATTTTTGGTTTGTAAATTTTTATTGCTTCAATAATTTGAAAAGCATAGTGAGTTGGACTGACAAGATTGATATTGTGCACGCCTTTTTGTTCCAATTCCTTGAATATCTCCGCAAGACGTTTGACTGAAATATCTTTACCAAAAAAGCCACTGCTTATTTCATAATTTTGACAAAAACAGCATTTTAGGTTGCAGCCAGAAAAAAATATTGCACCACTGCCTTTTGTGCCACTTATGCATGGCTCTTCCCACTCAAAAACATCGGCTTTTGCAAGTCTCACCACTTCGGTAGCACCACAAAAACCAGCGCTTTCTGTTCTATCAATATTGCAGTTTCTTGGGCATAGTTTACAAATCATATATAAATTATATCAAAACCATTATTTTTTGCAAACAAAGATAAAAATATCTTTACAACAATTTTTCAAAAGTTTAATCAAATGCAAAAATCTATACAAAATAAAGTATGGGTTATTTTAATTATCACGCAAAAGTAAAGAGATTGGTCGCAGAAGGCAAATTGACAAAATATTATTTTGATAAAAGTTATAACAAAATTGGCTTTGCACTTGTGCTTTGTTTTGACAATCAAAAATTTCCTATCAGGGAAAAACATTTTGAAGAATATTTTGAACTTATAGGCAGATTTTATGTCATAAAACAAATTGATAATGTATGCTATACACAAAGTGTGTTTGACAAATAAAAAAAATATAATTATAATAAGCATATAATATAAATTTTTTTATTTCAAATCACTTGCTCCACTAGCTCAATTGTATAGAGCACAGGTCTTCGGAACCTGGTGTTGGGGGTTAGAGTCCCTCGTGGAGCACCAATAAAAATATAGGGGTGTAGATATGATTGAAGACGAAATATTAAGCAGAAAAATGATAAAAGATGTAGAGGAATGTTTTGAAAGACACGGCAGTCATTGGTGCAAATATAAACTATCAATTTGTGCATATCCAAACGAAAAATATGTCACAGTTGAATTTCATTTGAGAGAATATCCACAAGGTTATGGATATGAAATAACAAGAGATTTCAAATCAGTAGCAAGAGAGTATTTTTCAAAATATTATCCAAATTGGCGTGCAGATATTTCAGCGTTTGAATAATGGTAGTTAATTCAATGCTATTAATTTTATATGCCAAATATAATTGAAATTATATTTATTATGATATTATGTTAATGTTTAGGGGGAATAGTTATGTCTAATTATGTTGTTGAAAAGAAATCAAAATCATACTTATATAGTGCTATCATAACCACAATATTGTGCTTAATCCCTATTGGAATTATCGCACTTGTCAGTATTGGAAATCCAAATGTTTGGAGTGCACCATATCCAAAATTTATGTTGTACTTTTTGATAATACATACAATTTTTGCTTTTGGAGTTGGATATATAGGTCAAATATATAAGATTGCTTACAAAATATTTACTAGTATTGTTGTGATTGGCACAATAACATTAATTTTACTAGGTTATATTTTGGGTAATCCTATCATAATGCACCTTGCAACAGCATCATTATTTGTTTTTGAGTTGTACTTGTCTAGTAATGCAGGTGGAGATAATTACTTTTTTAGATATTCAATTCCTGTCATCATATCCATTTCAAGTTTAATCACAATTTTGTGGTTTGTTGGTGCTGGTATGAGTGTGATTGCTCATATTGTCATAGTTTCAATACTAGACTTAATTTTTGGCTTAATGGTATTTTTCAAACTTAAAGATGAATTCAAACATGACTTTTCTTTTATTGAAGATAAAGAACTTTCTTACACAGAAGAAACAAGGGAAGAAAAAAGACAAGCAAAGTTAGAAAAACAGTCCAATAGAGCAGCAAAAAGACAAACAAAAGTGGAGAAACAAGAACAAAAAAGAAGTAAAAAGAAACGTGAACTGACGCCAGAACAATTGGAAGAATTTGAAAAAGCAAGACAATCCGTTCTAGAAAGACAGCAGAAAAAAATGGAAAAAATCTACAAAAAGTCACCAATGTACAAAAGAGAACAAAGACAAAAGAGAGAAGAATGGAAGCGAAAAACATTTCCTGGCTATTATAAAGTTAAAGATTTTATTAATAAAGCAGAAATTGCAGTTCTTGATGCAGAACTAAAAGCATACGATGCATTTGATAAAGGAATGACTATTTTGTTTGGCAGTGATTGGGAATATGGTTTGCGTGATACTCCAAAAGCAGCATCAGCACACGATGCAGCAGTTGCTTTTGAAAATGCAATAACAAGAAATTCAAAACTTCCACCATATGAATATTATGCAAATTGTTATGCCTCAAGTGGACATGTGGTTTGTGAATTAAAAATTTCATATCTCGGCGGACATAGTTATGCTGATGCAAGTGAACAAATAACTTCGTATATAATGCAAAATCATTCTGGTGCTTTGGGTGGTTATGATGTTGAATTTATGTTCAAATAAATTTTATTTATGTTATATAAAAAACGACTTGGTTTTCCAAGTCGTATTTTTTTATAATCTAATTATTTGATAACTAGATATGAAGTTTCTTTTGCAGTAAGAGTCTCATCAGTATAAGTTTTTGTTATTTCTTTATATGAAGAAACTTTTTTTGCAACAACGTTATATCCCAATTCTGCCATAACATTGTCTTTTTCAAGATGAAGTTTGATATTCAAGCCCCTTTGTGAAACTTTTGTCAAGTTGTTTTCTATCATACTTACAATAGAAGCTTTAAGTACAACTTCTGGACTTCCTTCAAACGCATCACTTATAATAAATCCATATCCCATCAAGGCAGTGTTTGGATTTTCTTCAACAGGTTCGCCATCATTTGTAACAGTGTAGTACTTTTCGCCTTCTTTATAAAATTTTACTTTTGTTGTGGTTTTTGTTTGGCCATTATCAGTGTAATTTACTGCGATTGTTTCAATTTTGATGTTATCACCTGTACCAGATTTTTTGAAAGTATATTCATACTTTGATGTGATTGTTGTGATTGTTTTGTCGCCATCTTTTGTGTAAGTTAATTTTTCATAACTATATTCCAATGTACCATCTGGCAAATCATCAACATTGTTGATTTCGCCAAGAGAGTATGCCTTTGCTTCTTCAATTTGAGCACCAACCCATTCTTGTGGTATATCTTTTTCAAAAACAAACACCACAGCAACGGCAGCAATCACAAGTGCCAAAAGTGAACAGCCAATAATTGATAATATTTTTCTCATATTTTCTCCTTTGTTATTTTCATAACAATATTATTATATCACAATTTAAGTGTTTTGTATAGTATTTTTTGAAAAACGATTTTTAATAAAAAAATTATAAGTTTTTTGCATATTAAAATAAGCAAAAAAAAGTCCATCAATTTGATGGGTTTTCTTAATAATTTACAACAATCATCATTTCAAAAAATGTGTTTGGAATATCTATGATTTCTTCAAAAGTAAATATTCCAGTTTCGTTTATTGTTTGAAATTTTTCACCATCATAGTCATACATCAGTTGATAGTGTCCAAACAATCCATGCGTGCTGTCATATCCAAAGTATAAATATATTGCAAATTTGCTATTTATTGCCATTTTTTCAAAATCAGTTTTGTTAAATGTGTAAGATACATTAAAACCATAATTTCTTAGTGCTTTCACCACCATACTTGGTCTTGATCCACCAAGACCAAAAACATTTTCTCCACACATATCATATTGATGTACAATTTCTGGCAGTGGTGTAAATCTGTCTTCCATAAGCATTATGTTATAAACTGCCACAGCGCCACATCCATTTGCGCCAACATCTCCAAAACCAAATTTTATGTTTTGAAAATCCCATTGGTCATTTATTATTCCAGTATAGCCATAGTCATTCCATGCTTTGATATTGTGTTTGTAATTTATTTCTGCTTTTATCAAACAGGTTATGTTGCAAATTGCAATCAAACCGCAAACAACCATCAAAAATATAGCAACAAAATTCAAAAATTTTTGTTTTTTTGTTAATTTTTTCATATTTTTCTCACTTTTTTGTTAAATTATAACTAATTTCAATAAAATCGTTTAATTCTTTTTCTGTAATATCATTATTCAAAACAATAGAAATCCATTTACTTTTATTCATATGATAAGCAGGAAATATTTTTTTGTAATCCTTAACTAAATCTACAACAAAAGGATCACATTTTACATTAAGAACATCAACAAACCCATTTGCACCAATGTTTAATTTGCTTTTTGGAATATTCATAATTATTGCAAACCATTTTTTATTATCTTTATGTCTAAAAACAGCGTAAGTTGGGTATTTTATCCATAAATACTCGTCATTTACATTATATTTTTTCTTGATAAATTCAATTATATATTGTCTTGAAATAATATCCATATTTTATATATTAACACAAAAATTTAATAATCAAAAACGAATTTATATTTTGTATTACAAACAAAAAAACCAAATTTGCTATTGCAAAAAAAATATTATTATGATATTATAATAATATGAGCAAAATATCAATTGAAAATAATGTGCTTTTTGAAATATATTGCAACAAACTTTTTGGGCAAGATATTGAAAGTGCATCAAAAATTATTGCTGAAGATTTAGGTATATCAACCAAAAGAGTTGAAAGTGTAATTTTTGACTTAAAGAAGAAAAATGCCGTCTTGATTAAAGATGGACTTTTGACTGAAAGTTATAAAAAGACGCACGAACTTGAAAAGCGCAATTTATTGCCAAAACAGCAGGAAGAAAAGCCACAAAAACTTGGCGATGATTATACTAACTATAAATCAAAAGAAATCAATGTTGGAGATGTTGTGCTTTGCACAATATTAAAAGACAAAAAAGGCCTTTTGTATGCAAAACCACACCGAAACGAATTTGATGAGTGTGTTGTTTTGAAAAGCCCACTGGCAGAGCAAGCAATTGGCAAAACATGTTTGTTAAAACTGACCGATGTTAGGCATGGTTTTACTGGTGTTGTTGAACAAGTTTTTGGTGCTGTTGATGACCCAATTGAAGAGAATATTGCAATTGCAACAAAATATGGATTTACAAACAAATTTCCAGAAAGTGCTTTGAATGAAGCAAGACAAATTCCTCAAGAAGTGACACTTGAACAAAAAAAAGGTAGAAGCGATTTGCGACATCTTGATTTTGTCACAATTGATCCGGAAGGTTGCAAAGATAAAGACGACGCAATATATGATGAACAACTTCCTGATGGTTCGTTCAGAACATATATTGCAATTGCTGATGTCACCAGCGCAATCAAAGTTGGTTCTGCACTTGACAAAGAAGCATTCAAACGTGGCAATAGTGCATATCTTGGTGGAGGAGTTTATCCAATGTTTCCGCCAGAACTTTCAAATGGAATTTTTTCACTTGATGAAGATAAAGAGCGACTTGCGTTTGTTGTGAGTGCTGTTATCAAAGATAAGAAAAAAATTATTGACCCAAAACTTGAACTTGCTGTTATAAAAGTTAAAAAGGGCTATTCATATCCAGAAGCTGAAAAAACACATGATGGTAAAGATGGATTTGAAACAATTAATGCATCCACAAAAGAACAATTAGATTTACTTTACAAAAATACTCCTATGATTGAAAAAAGATTTTCAACCATGCTCAAACCAGATAGCCATGAGCCAGAATATAGATTTAGTGACGATAAAAAGAGTGTTGAAGATGTAAAACTTTCAAATAGTGAATATTCTCATATTGTTGTTGAAGCAAGAATGCTTCTTGCAAATGAAATTGTTGCGCAATATTTTATGCGACAAAATGAACTTGGTCTGTTTAGAACACACGAAAAATCAATGGACAGCAAAATTGCAGAATTGCAATTAAAGCTTGCAAAGTATGGTGTTCAACATAAACTTGAAAACACAACTCAAAGTTATTTCAAACTTTTGGAAGAAGTTAGAAATAATCCGGCAAGAGACTATTTGATGTTTGAAATCATTCGTTCCATGTCAAAAGCAAAGTATAAAGCAACGGTTGATGAAACAGAGCACTTTGGTCTTGGTATTGCAGGAGATAGGGGTTATATGCACTTTACTTCTCCAATAAGAAGATATTCAGATTTGGAAACACATAGACTACTTAAACAAATTATGCTTATGGGTAAAACAAATATTGATGAAGATACTTTGAGCGAAATTGCAGAACATCTAAATGTTCAGGAAAAGAAGGCGGACGACGCAGAAAAAGAAAGTGATGCATATCTTGCCTGTCTTTGGGCAGAAAAGCATGCAAAAGATTTGCAAGAAGGCGTTATTGTAAAACTTACACCACTCACCGCTGAAATTCTTCACAAAAATGGTACAACACGAATAACCATTCCACTCTATGAATTAAAAGATGGAAAAGAGGACTCTTACAAAGTTACAGAAGATGGAATGAAAGCATATAATAAATCAAATGAATATCAACTTGGAGACAATATTAAATTCAAATTTGACAAAATAAATCTTGCTTCTCGCATGATTTTTGGAACTACTGATTTGGAGAAGAAAAGAGAAGATTTGGAAGAGAATATAAATACTTTATAAACAACAAAAAACTGCAATATTGCAGTTTTTTTGTACTTAATTTCATTCAACTGTGACAGATTTTGCCAAGTTGCGTGGTTTGTCTGGATTATTCCCTAAACTTACTGAAACATAGTAAGATAAAATTTGCATTGGAATGATTGAAATAATAGGGTAAAAATAATTATTTACTTCTGGCAATTTTATAAAATAGTCAATATTTTCAAATTTTTGTAATTCAATAAAAGGACTGATAACAACGACTTTTCCACCACGAGATTTTATTTGATTAATCACATTTAGTGTTTTTGATGATAGTTTTTTTTCTGTTATATAAGCAAAGGTTAGTGTATTATTATCTACAAGTGAAATTGTTCCATGTTTAAGTTCTCCACTTGGATATGCAACTGAATTAATATAACTTATCTCTTTTAGTTTTAAGGCGCTTTCAAGTGCTAAAACATAATCATAATCTTTTCCAACAAAAAATACATTTTTGCTTTCTTTAACCATTTGTGTCAATGGTTTAACTTGCCTTATAAACGTATTAATATTAATTGATTTTGATATTTTTATTATTTTAGATATCAGTTTATTGATTGAAGTACTATGTGTATCTTTTTTATTCAATTTTTTTTTCTTTATATTTATTTTCTTAATAAATTGTAAATATTTTGAAAGGACCAGTAGTGAACAAACTTGGCCATTAAATGCTTTGGTGCTAGCAACAGCAATTTCAGGACCACAACAAATAGGAAGTGTGTAATCGCAAATTTTTGTTATTCTGCTTGTTGGCACATTCGTTATGCACAATGTTTTTGCATTATGTTTTTTGCAAAGTTCAACGCAAGAAAGTGTGTCGGCTGTTTCTCCACTTTGACTAATAAATATATACAAAGTATCTTTTTGCCAAATTTGCTTGTTATATAAAAATTCACTTGCAATTTCGGTATAAGCGTCAAAACCAATTTCCCTAAAATATTTTTCTCCAATTAAAGATGCATGATAACTTGTTCCACAGGCAATAAGTTTTATTCTTTTAATTTTATTAAATAAATTCTTATTAATTATCTTTATGCTTTCAAAATTTTTGTATAGTTCACAAGTATTTTTTATTGCATCTGGTATTTCAAAAATCTCTTTAAGCATATAATGTTCAAACTGCATTTTGTTATTGATTTTTTGAAAATTTGCGCAATCTTTTACATTTTTTGTTATTTTTTTGCTGTTTTTATCAAATATTTCCATATTTTTTTTATTTATATATCCAAATTCAAAGTCATCAATTTCAATATATTTTGATGTATATTTTTCAAAACCGAGTGTATCGCTAGAAATAAAATTACAATTGTTGCCACAACCAATAACAAGTGGACTTCTGTTTTTCAAAAAATAAATATTTTCGCAATCGTCATTAAAAAGTATAGCAAGAGCATAACTGCCTTTCAATAAACTCATCAATATTTTTATTGAGTCTAATTTGTGATGATTTTTCAAATAAAAAAACTCTAACAAATTTGCAACAACTTCTGTATCAGTTTCACTTTGCAAATTAATGCCTTTCAAATATTTATTTTTTAATTCTGTACAGTTTTCGATTATTCCATTATGTACCAAAGTTATAGTTTTTGAAAAACTTTGATGCGGATGACTATTTTCTGTGCTTATTTTTCCATTTGTTGCCCATCTTGTGTGCCCAATACCAATATTTGAATTAACTTTTAACAGCTTTTCATCAAATAAATTATCAACTTGACCAACTTTTTTGTAGACAGTTAATTGATTTTTATTGAAATAGGCAACGCCCGCACTATCATAGCCCCTATATTCTAATTTTTTTAATCCATAATGTAAAAAATCAATAGCATTGTTTTCACCTATGTATCCTATAATTCCACACATAAATACTCCCATAAAATAATATTATTTTTATATTGTAATTGTTAATTATTTGGTCAAATAAGCTTTTTGTGATATAATTTTATTATGAGAAAATTTGAAGTTGTTAGAGAAGATGCAATAAAAGAAAATGCAATTCCAACAAAGATGCCAAAAAGGGCAACAAAAAGCAGTGCAGGATATGATATCTATTCGCCAATAGAAACAACCATTATGCCACATTCTATGAATATGATTTGGACAAATATCAAAGCAAAATTTAATTCTGATGAAGTACTCTTGCTTTGCGTCACAAGTGGAATGGGTAAGCATGGCATTATGGTTGCCAACACAATTGGAGTTATTGACGCTGATTATTATGGCAACATTTCAAATGATGGCAATTTGGGTTTTAGACTTTACAATTTTAGTGATGAACCATATGAGATAAAAGTTGGCGATAAAATAGGGCAAGGCATATTCATGAAATATTTAACTGTTGATGACGAAGAAGAAATTGAAGAAGTGCGAGTTGGCGGTTTTGGAAGTACTGTAAAAAAATAATTTAATAAAATAAATAAAAAAGCGAAAAAAAACAATAAAAAACGGCGAATAATACAAACTTTTGCTTATTTTATAAAAAATACAGTGTAAATATTGTCAAATATTTACAATTTGCGGGTGTAGTACATCGGTAGTACATGGGCTTCCCAAGCCCGTGAGGTGGGTTCGACTCCCATCACTCGCTCCAAAAAACACCAAATAGTTTTGGTGTTTTTTTAATTTGTCAAACAATGGTATTGCAAATAAAATATGAGTATGTTATAATGTCATTGAAAAAGGGAGAGAGATGCTATGAAAAATGATGTAAAATGCAGCATAATTTCTATTGATATTGAAGAAAATGATCCAGTAGATGTTAGAGCAGGTGGACCATATTATTTAGGATATGATTACGTAGTTAAAGCGTCAGAAGCAGAAGAGATAATGGATTTTATCAAAGACATTTTTAACAAAACAAATAGAAAGTATATCAGTATCTATATCAGCGATAAAGATTTGTATAAAGATGCTGAAAAAGTTTGGGACAAGGCAAAGATTTATAAAGATTTGACAGGTAAAAGTCTTGAAAATGAAGAATGTATTTTATAAAACATTTTGTTTTTACATATAAAAAAACACCAATCAATTTTGGTGTTTTTATTTTTATTTCAAATTAAAGAATGCCTTTTTGCCCAAGTATTTGGCACTTGTGTCGAGTTCTTCTTCAATTCTAAGCAATTGATTGTATTTTGCAACGCGATCTGTTCTTGATGGTGCACCTGTTTTGATTTGACCGGCATTGAGTGCAACTGATAGGTCTGCAATTGTGGTGTCTTCTGTTTCTCCACTTCTGTGAGATACAACTGCGGTGTAGCCAGCTCTGTTTGCCATTTGTATGGCTTCAAGAGTTTCTGTCAACGTTCCAATTTGATTGAGTTTTATTAGTATAGAATTTGTCACACCAAGTTTAATGCCTTTTTTTAGCCGTTCAGTATTTGTTACAAAAAGGTCATCGCCAACAAGTTGCATTTTGCCACCTAGTCTTTCTGTCATCTTTTTCCAACCATTCCAATCTTCTTCTGCAAGTCCGTCTTCAAGAGATATGATTGGGTATTTTTTGCTCATTTTGTCCCAATAGTCAATCATTTCGTCCACAGTAAACTCTTGACCTGTTTTCCAGAACAAGTATTTTCCTTCATGGCCAATTTTTTTTGCTTCATCATACATTTCTGTTGCAGCAGCATCAATAGCAATGCCAAAATCTTTGCCTGGAACATAACCAGCTTTTTTGATTGCTTCAACAATGTTTATTAGTGCTTCTTCATCATTTTTGAGATTTGGTGCAAAACCACCTTCATCTCCAACACTTGTTGCATATCCTTTTTCTTTCAAAACAGATTTTAGGTTATGAAATACTTCGGCGCACATTTGAAGTGCTTTTTTGAAGCTCTCTGCTCCTATTGGCATAACCATAAATTCTTGAACATTAACTGAGTTATCTGCATGCTTTCCACCATTCAATATGTTCATCATAGGGACAGGCAGTGTTGTTGCGTTGCAACCACCAACATAGTTATATAGTGGCAAACCAAGATAACCTGCTGCTGCTTTTGCAACTGCAAGAGATACTCCTAGTATTGCATTTGCACCAAGATTTGCTTTGTTTGGTGTGCCATCAAGTTCAATCATTGCCTTGTCAATTTCAACTTGATTGAGTGCATTCATACCAACAACAACATTTTTGATATATGTGTTTACATTTTTCACTGCATTTTCAACAGATTTTCCCAAATATTTTTTCTTGTCGCCGTCTCTTAATTCTATTGCTTCAAAAGAGCCAGTTGATGCACCGCTAGGAACTGATGCTCTTGCTGTGAATTCATGTTCAACAACAACTTCAACTTCCACAGTTGGATTTCCACGGCTATCCAAAATTTGTCTAGCGACAACATCAGTTATTTCAACAAAATTTTTCATATATATCTCCTTGATAATATGATATTTTCTTTTTATAATCCTGTCAAACGATTTTATTTGAAAAATATAAAATATTTTGACATAAA
>CADBPU010000043.1 GCA_902796635.1 uncultured Eubacteriales bacterium
ACCAGCATGGTGGGTAGAGATGGATTCGAACCACCGTAGGCTATGCCGACAGATTTACAGTCTGCTCCTTTTGGCCGCTCAGGCATCTACCCAGAAGTTAAGCAGATGCTTAACTTGGTGCCTAGAGGCGGAATCGAACCACCGACACGAGGATTTTCAGTCCTCTGCTCTACCGACTGAGCTATCTAGGCAAGTCAGACAAAATAGTCTTAACTTGTTTGTTTTGTGCGTTAACACAAAAATGGCGACTCTGAAGGGATTCGAACCCACGACCTCCGCCGTGACAGGGCGGCGCTCTAACCAACTGAGCTACAGAGCCAAACAAAATTGGTGGACCTTCACGGACTTGAACCGCGGACCGACCGGTTATGAGCCGGTTGCTCTAACCAACTGAGCTAAAGGTCCAAAGTGCCAAGGCACATCACTGGTCGGGGTGGAGAGGCTCGAACTCCCGACCCCATGGTCCCAAACCACGTGCGCTCCCAACTGCGCTACACCCCGAAGTGAAACCAGATTTTGCTGACTTATTAATAATATTATAAATGCTTTGATTTGTCAACACTTTTTTTGTATTTTGGCAAAAAATTTTTGACGTTTTATAAATCAAATTTATTGCAATATTTGTCGGGATTTATGTTTTTATATACAACCATTTTTGCGACAGGTTTTTTGCAAAGAAAACTTGCCACAAGTTTTTCTTCATCCTTCAAAACGCATACTTTTTCATCACAAACAGCAATTTTAATAGGTTTGAGAGTTTTGCCCGATGTGAGTTTGTTGATATAATATTTTACTTTGTATGGGCTGAGTTTGTGCAAATCCTTTTTGAAATAATAATCTTGTTCTCCAACAGTAATCAATTTTTTAAGGATTTTTGTGGTGGCTTCCAAATCAATATTGCAAATGATAAAGTCAAATTTGTTTTGTTGCTTTTGCTCATATTTATATCTGTTTAGGCGAAGTTTTATGTTCTTTTCTCCCCTGCCAATCAATCTTTTTTTAAGTTCACTTTTTTTGTTTATTGACAAAAAGATTTTAAGCATTTCTGTATGCTCTTTCATTTTTTGTGAAAGGTTTTGAGCACCTTCAACGCCAATATCTTTTGTGAGTATCATACCTTTTTGCAAATATTCGTCAAAAATTTTGTATGATGAACCATAGTAGTTATTGTGTATGAATTCATACTCAATAAACTCATTGTTTTTGATTTTGTCTTGGAAAACTTCTTTTGAAATATAGAAATAAGGAAGCCCTTCAACTTCTCCTTCTCTCTTTTCTCTTGTTGTGTATGTTGGCATAAGCACCAAATTGTGCATAGTCTTTTGCATTTCTTTTATTACTGTGTTTTTGCCAACCCCAGAACTTCCTGACATTATTACAAACATAATACTCTCCAAAATTTTATTTATTTGTTTTTATTTTTTGTTTTTTTTTGCTTTTTCTCTTTCTTTTTGTAGCCATATTTTGCAATCATTTCTTCCATGCTTTTTGTAATCTTTTCATTGATTTCATCATAGATTTCTTTTGTTGCTTTTTGACCTTGATATTGTGATACATCAATTGGCTCACCAATGACAAATCTGTTTCGTCTAAAAATAACAGGTTTTCTTACAAACACCATAGGGATGATTGGTGCATTTGATTTGAGAGCAAACATTGCAACGCCATTTTTTAGGTCTTGCACTTCTTCTGCTGTGGATTCCCTTGTTCCAGTTGGAAAGATTAAAAGTGGTTTATTTTTTTCTTTCAATACTCTCAAACAATGTTTTACGGCAGAAATATCACTCATTCCCCTATGAACAGGTATTGTGCCAATTTGTCTCATATACCAGCCCAAAAGTTTGTTTTTGAAAAGTTCTGCTTTGCCTAGTCCATAAAATCTGCAAAAGTGTTTTGTGCCCAAAATCAACACATCAAAATTTGTTGTGTGATTTGATGCCCATATACACTTTTTTTTGTTCATATTTTTTCTTCCAATAACTCGTGTAGGAAAAAATATCGTGCAAAATATCCAATAAAGGACCATGCTTATCCAATAGACCATTTTTACCCCTTTTTGATAAAATCTCTTATTTTTTTGTTAATGTTTTACTGTTTTTTTTAATTTTATTTAATTTTTGAAATAAATTCATCAACAACTTGTTCAACAGACAGATTTGTGCTGTCAATCACAACTGCATCATCACAAACAATCAAAGGTGAAATATCTCTGTTTTTGTCTCTAAAATCACGCTCTTTCATGTCTTGCAACACTTCTTCAAAAGATATTTGACTACCCTTGCTCAAAAGTTCGTCATATCTTCTTTTTGCCCTGACATTTACGTCAGCATCAAGATAAAATTTATATTTAGCCATAGGTAGTACTACTGAACCAATATCTCTGCCATCCATGATGACATTTTGTTGATTTGCAACTTGTCTTTGAATATCAACCATTTTTTCTCTAACATACTTATGGACTGATATTTGACTTGCACCAACACTTATTTGGTCGCTATATAACATATCTGTTACATCTTCGCCATCCAAAATCACAGATTGTTTTCCATTTGCATATTTTAGTGATAATTTTGCACTTTTTGCAATTTGTTCTGCATCATCCTTATTTTCTGGATTTTTGCCACTTCTAAGACACTTCAATGCAAGTGCTCTATACATTGCGCCTGTGCTGAAATATGGTATTTCTAATCTACTTGCAAGTGCTTTTGCAACTGTGGTTTTTCCTGCACCTGCTGGGCCATCAATGGCGATGACTAAATTTTTCAAATCTTTTTTCATATATCTCCATTTTAATATAATTAATTGACTTTTGCAAATAAATCAGTTATGCAAAAATCTTTTTATATCTAATATAATAATATCTTTATCTTTATAGTTATATTCGCAAACATTTGGCATTGCTTTGAACCAAGTTATTTGGCGTTTTGCATAATGTCTGCTGTTTTTCTGTATTTGCTCTATTAGTTGTTTTTTGTCAATTTTTCCTTCAAAATAGTCAAAAAACTCTTTGTAGCCAATTCCACTCATTGATTGATTATCTCTTGATAAATTGTAATTTTCAACTAATTCTTTTACTTCGTTTTCAAGGCCCAAGTCAATCATTTTCAAAACTCTTTTGTCAATTCTTTCATAAAGTTTTTTTCTATCATCATTTAGAAAAATGAGTTTATAGTCAAATTCGCTTTCAAGTTTTGTTTGATAGTCGCTTTTTTTCTTGCCTGTTAATTCAAAAATTTCTATGGCTCTAATAATTCTGTTTATATCTTTATCGTGCAATTTTTCTGCACTTTTCGGGTCAATATCTTTTAGATATTCAAGCAAATATGCTCCACCTTTTTGTTCTGCAATTTCTTTATATTTTGCACGAATTTCTGGCGATTTGTCGGTGTGTCCTAAATCAAGTGGGAATAATAAACCTTTCATGTATAGTCCTGTTCCACCAACAACTATTGGCAACTTTCCACGGCTCAAAATATCATCAATGATTTTCTTTGCCATGTTTCTATATTCTGCAACGCTAAATTCTTCGTTTGGCTCTTTTATATCAATCATGTAGTGTTTTGCTTGTTGTTGCTCATCTTTTGTTGGTTTTGCAGAGCCAATATTTAAGTGTTTGTATATTGCAATGCTATCACAAGACACTATTTCGCCATCAAAAAGATTTGCAAGTTGAATTGCAAGTGCAGTTTTTCCAACACCTGTTGGTCCACCTATACAAACAATTTTTGGGTTTACACAATCCTTTTGAACCACTTTTCCACTTCCGTTTTTGTTATTTCTACAACAACAGGCCTGCCATGAGGACATTGAAGTTGCATTTTTTCTTCTTTCATCTGTTCAATCAAAGAACTTACTTCGCCACTAGAAAGTATCTTTCCTGCTCTTACAGCACATTTGCAACTGTGTTGCATTAATCTTTCTAGTATCAAATCACTTTGCTTTATTGATTTGAAATTTGAAATATCTCTCAAAATGCCATCAAAAAACTTTTTGACATCTAAGTCAACCAAAATTGATGGTATAGAATTGATTGCAAAGGTATTTTTTCCAAACGGTTCAATCTCAAATCCAAGTTTTTCTAACTTTTCCAAGTTTTCTTCAATAAATGCATACTCTTGATTGTTTAGGTTAAGCACATAAGGCGCAAGTAAGTGCTGTTTTGTAACATCTTGGCTATCAACTTGCTTTACAAGGCGATCAAAAAGCAATCTTTCATGACCTGCATGCTCATCAATGATATATACTTTGTCATCTTTTTCAACAATTAAATACAATGCAAAGATTTGCCCGATAAATTTGACAGAACTTGTTTCAAAAAACTGCTCTGTTTTAGATTTTTCTTGAACTTCGCTCTCTTTAAGCATTGTTTGATTTGCTCTTGCAACACTTTCTTTTATTTCATTTGTAATAAGTCTTGATTTTATTGGGCTTGAACTTTCTGCAAGAACCGAACTATTTTTGCTATTAAAAAGTCCACTTATAAATGCAGTTTCAAAATTTGCTTCTTGTTCTTGTTTGTCATTTTCTAGACTTGTTGTTTTTTGAGTATAATTTGAACTTATAACTTGATTATTTTGATTTTGAATTTCAACAATTTTTGGTTGCATAGCACTATTTTGTTCAGTATTTTCGGTGCTATGCAAATTAAAACTGCTTCCACCAATCACTTCTTTATACTCGTTGATTGTATCTTTTGAAAGCGTTGTTATCTTGTC
>CADBPU010000044.1 GCA_902796635.1 uncultured Eubacteriales bacterium
AGTTTACTATTTATCATATTTTTTGAACGCTGGCTTCTGTGAAAAGTAATTGCAAATTTGTGTGCTTCATCACGGATTCTTTGAAGCACTTGCAAAGCGACATCATTTTTTGATAGTTTTACACTTTCACTTTGATTTGGCACAAAAATTTCTTCATCTTGTTTCGCAAGTGAACATAGTGGAATATCAACATTTTTTTGTTTCCAAACTTCCAATACACTTGAAAGTTGACCCTTGCCACCATCAAGTACAATCAAATTTGGTTTTGATGAAAAACTTTGGTCTTTTGAATTTGCAAGTTCATTTAATCTGCGAGTTAATACTTCTTGCATACTTGCAAAATCGTCATTACCTTCAACTGTTTTTATGTTGAATTTTCTATAATGCTTTTTTGCCGGTTCACCATTTAAGAATACAACCATGCTTGCAACACTGTTTGTTCCACCTACGTGCGAAATATCATAACACTCAATTCTGTATGGCGTGCTTGGCAGTTTAAGCAAATTTCCAAGTCTTTCAATTGCGCCAACAGTTTTCATTTCTTTTGTTTTTATTATGCCAAGTGATTTTTCCAAATATTCTTTTCCATTTGATACTGCCAAGTTGACAAGTCTTTTATTTTTTCCTTTTTCTGGAACTATAATTTTGACTTTTTGTCCACTTTTTTGTGATAAGAATTGTTCAAAATCACTTAAATCTGCAATTTTTGCTGGCAATACAATATTTTTAGGAATTTCTCTATTCATATAATATTGAGTTAAAAATGTGCTTGCAACGTCTTCAAAATCTTGCAGATTTGTCAAAGCAAAGTTCTCTGCGCCCATAAGTTTTCCATGCCTGATAATCAAAATTGTTATGCAACAATTTGTGCCAGAATTATAGTATCCAACAACATCTTGACTAAATAATTTTGGAAATTGAGTTTCGTATCTCTGTTTTAAGTTATTCAAAGATTTTATTTCATTTCTTATTTCAATTGCCTTTTCATAATTTTGTGCTTCGCTTGCAATTTCCATTTTTTGAAATAAGATTTCTTTTACAAACTTTGTGTCGCCTTTCAAAAAGTTTATGACTTCATCAACAGATTTTCTATAATCGGCTTTTGAAATATATCCAGCACATGGTGCAGTACACAAGCCCATGCTATAATTTAGGCATGGTCTTGCTGGTTTTTGACCTTCTTTAATTTTTGAATTACATTTTCTTATTGCAAATGCTCGGGATATAATTTTCAAAATTTCATCTGGGGTTATTCCATTAAAATATGGTCCAAAATATTTTGCACCGTCGTTTTTAACTTTCCTTGTGATTTCCAATTTTGGAAAATCTTCTTTTAAGTCTATCTTTATATATGGATAATTTTTGCCATCTTTCAAAAGTATATTGAAATGTGGTTGATATTTTTTAATTAAATTGTTTTCAAGTAAAAAAGCATCTGTATCACTAGGCGTTAAAATATAATCAAAATCAGCAATATTTTGAACCAGATTAAAAGTTTTTATTGGCTTATCATTACCAATAAAATAACTATTTACTCTACGCTTCAAATTTTTTGCTTTGCCAACATAAATCACATTGTTTGATTGGTCTTTCATTATATAAACACCACTTGTGGTTGGCAGAGATAAAAGTTTATCTTTTAACTTTTTTGATATCATATTATATATATTATCACAAAAATTTTATTTATTAAAATATATTAATAAAATATTTATCTATCCCTTTGATTGATAAAATTTATATGATAAAATATAACTATGAGTAAAAAAATAAAAATTGCAATGATTATCATAAATATAATAATATCTGTTTTTATTGTAATTATGGACATCATGAAATGCTTTGTCATTAATGAAATAATTTATAAACAAATAGCATCTGGTGCGGTATGTTTGTTAGCATCAATAAATCTAATAATTGGCATCATATTTTTTAATAAAAAGATCTTTTGGGCTTGTTTTATGTTGTTTTTAGGTGTTATTATTGGTTCTGCTGGTGATTTTGTAATTGGCAAAAATTTTATTTTGGGCGCTGCACTATTTGCAGTTGGGCATATATTTTATATAATTGCATTATACTTCATATCAAGATTTACTTGGTATGAAATATTGGTTTCTTTATGTGTTATAGGAATATCATTAATAGTAGTATTTATTCCTTATGTAGATTATGGAAATTATTTGATTTTGGTAGTGATATATGCGATTATACTTTCATTGATGCTTTCAAAATGCCTATCAAATTTATTCTTTAATAAAAAAGATTTATTGAATATAATTTTGGCAATAGCGGGATTATTGTTTTATTTTTCAGATTTAATGCTTATGCTGTATATTTTCAAAAGTGCAGATTTGATATTTGACAAACTGTGTTTAATGTTATACTTGCCTGCACAAATTTTATTTGCCGTTTCAATTTTTATTGCGTTAATGAAAAGAAAAAATATATTACTTAAAAAATAAAATTGGCTATTGACAATATGATTTGTATAGTATATAATATAAGCGAGGTAAGAAACATGGAAATTAATGATTGTGAAAAAATGTATTATAGAGTTGAACAAAATGCAATGAAAAGATTTTTTCAAACAAAAGATTTGAAAAATTCAGTTGCACACGCTTTGTTTGATAGTTATAAAAGTTTGAAAGCAAAAGATATTTTAGATTTTGTAGATTATTTGGAATTTACCCATGGCTATTCAATAAAAGTTGCATATGAAAAAGGCCTTGGAAATATAGCTAAAATAGATTATGAAATACTTAGTCAATGCAAAAACATAAAAAATGAATTAGAAATGTCATCACACACAAATACGACAAAAAAAGAAGCACGATATAATAATAAAGTTGATACTGCAAAAAAACATGCAGAAGAACTTTTAGATGAATTGTCAAAATAATAATAAAAATTAAAAAGTAGGCAATTTGCCTACTTTTTTTATACTCATTAAAATCATTTTTGTATTCTTTCAAACAAATTAAATTTTAAGTTAATTAATACATACAATTTTTTGGAGTTCTTGGGAAAGGAATAACGTCTCTGATATTTTCCATGCCTGTAAGATATATGATAAGTCTTTCAAAACCCATACCAAAACCAGCATGAACACAACCACCAAAACGACGCAAGTTGCTGTACCAATCAAGTTTTTCTTTGTCTATGTTCATATCATCCATACGGCTCATCAAAACTTCATAGTTTTCTTCTCTTTGACTGCCACCCATAAGCTCTCCTGCTTCTGGAACAATAAGATCAACAGCGGC
>CADBPU010000045.1 GCA_902796635.1 uncultured Eubacteriales bacterium
AAATCTTTGAGCAAAAAGTATTGTGCAAATCCCGGAAGGAGCAGTCATAAATACAGCATCAATGCAGGCAATGTGGTTTATGAAACAAGGTGTGAACTAAACAATTTTTTTGGCGGATTTGGTGAAGACCATGTTGTTTTTACAAGTGGTTGCACAGAAGCACTTAACCTTGCAATTTTTGGAACATTGAAAGAAAACGGCCATATCGTATATGAAACCAATGCTCATAACTCTGTTGCAAGACCCATTGAATATTTGAAAAAACATGGAAAAATTACAACCACTCTTGTAAAGACAAATCAAAGTGGTTTTGTCAGCCCTGACGATATAGAAAAAGCGATAACAGACAAAACTTATCTCGTAATTATCAACCAAACAAGCAATGTGAGTGGCGCAACTTGCGACATTAAAAAAATTGGAGAAATATGTAAAAGACATGGCGTTATGCTTTTGGTTGACGCAGCGCAAAGTGCTGGTCATCAAAAAATCAATATGAAAAGAGACGGCATAACAATGCTTGCCGTTGCAGGACACAAAGGTATGCTTGCAAGTCAAGGTGTTGGTGCACTACTCTTTGCAGATGATGTAAAAATTTATCCGCAAAAATTTGGTGGAACAGGAACATTTAGCGAATCTCTTTTGCCACCAATATCATATCCCGACAGTTTGGAAGCAGGCACAAGTCCAACACCATCAATATTTTCACTTTTGGCAGGAGCAAAATATGTTGAAAAAAATTTTGAAAAAATCAATGATAAAATAAAAAATTTGACTAAATATTTACTTAGTGAATTATACAAAAAAAGTGGAATAAAAATTTACACTCAAAAAAATTGCTATAACGGCGTTGTGTCTTTTAGAGTACTAAACATAAGTCCAAGTGATGTTGTAAATTATTTTAATCAAAATGGAATTTGCGTCAGGTCAGGATTGCATTGTGCTCCCCTTTGCCACGCAAAACAGGGTACACTTGATGGTGGAACCATTAGAGTTTCCATATCTCATTTTAATCATAAATGGGAAATTAAAAGGTTTTTGAGATTGCTAGACAAATTATTAAGAGATAATAAAAATATTTGAAAATATTAAAAAAATCATGTAAAAATCACAAAAAATAGTGGAAAATACATGATTTTTTATTAATTTAATAGTTTTTCTAAATTTTTACACAAACAAATTTTTGTTTTTGATGTCGGCTTTGATTGTCTTTAATGCCTTGTTTTCTAACCTTGAAATATATGACCTAGATATTCCCAATTTTTTTGCTACTTCCCTTTGAGTTAGTGCCGGAGTGTTTGATAGTCCATATCTCATACAAAGTATTTCATATTCTCTTTGTGGCAATTTTTCTTTCAAAATTTTATCGATAGTTTCCGCCAAAACTTTGTTTTCGGTTTGAATTGCAAGTTCGTCAGTATCAGTTCCCACAGTGTCTTCAAGTGTTATTTCATTACCATCTTTATCTTCGCCTAAACTATCTTCCAAACTATAAACTTGATTATGCTTTTTTGTCATGCGAATAAGCATCAAAATTTCATTTTCTATGCACCTAGCACAATATGTTGAAAGCTGACTGCCCTTTTCTGGTTTGAAGCTGTCAATTCCCTTAATAAGTCCAATCGTGCCGGCAGAAATCAAATCATCAGCATCACCAGCGTTGGAATATTTTTTGACAATATGTGCAACGAGTCTCAAATTGTGTTCAATAAGTCGCTTTCTTGCCTTTTTATCGCCTGCAATCATTTTTTTTACAAGTCTGTTTTCTTCTTCTTGTGATAGTGGTTTTGGAAAACCCGTTGCCGTTCCTACAAAACTTGAAAAGCACATAATTTTGCTTAAAAAGTTCATAAAACTATCTAATATCATACAACCCCTTTGCGAGCAATGTCGCATACTAGATATATATGATAAATTTTGAAATTTTATGAAGGTTTTTGACGAAATATAAATTAATTTTTTTGATTAATCAATAAGATTTAAGATGACTTGATTTAATAATTTGAAGCCAAGGTCAGTACAAAATAAATGATTATCTTTTGTTTGTACCAAATTTTGCTGTTGCATAAGTTCTAATTCTGCTTGTTTTTTGACCAGTAAATCAAAGCCAAATCTTTGTTCAAAATCTTGTAAATCAATACCCTTTGAAGTGCGTAAAGATAACATCACACACTCTTCAATTTGAGAGTTTTTGTCAATCATTTCAAGTTCTTCTTGTGGTAAGTTTCCATTGTTTATATCTTCCAAATACTGATTGAAGTTGTCAGTATTTTTCCACCTTTTGTTGTCAACATAACTGCTTGAAGTTAAGCCAAAACCTAAATATTCGCCGTTATTCCAATATTTCAAATTGTGTTTACTCTCATAACCAATCTTTGCAAAATTGCTAACTTCGTATCTAAAAATATTATGCTTTTGCAAGTATTTTTTTGTGTAGTCGTACATCTTTACTTGCAACTTTTCACTAGGCAATTTATATACACCATTTTTAAGATTATTTGCGAGTTTTGTGTTTTCTTCCACAATCAAGCCATAAGCAGAAATGTGATTGATGCCAAGTTTTTTGAGATGTAAAAGTTCCTTTTTTACACACCACAAACTCTGTTTTGGAATCCCTAAAATCAAATCAACATTAATGTTTTCAAAACCCATTTTCTTGCAAAGTTTTATTGCGTCATCAAATTGTTTTTTTGTGTGAAGTCTACCAATAAGTTTTAGCAACTTGTCGTCATAAACTTGCAAGCCAATAGATATTCGATTGACACCAACGCTTTTATATTCCAAAAGTTTTGCTTCTGTTATTGAATTAGGGTTGCACTCTATTGTTATTTCACAATTATTTGCCACATTAAAATTCAATTTCAAACAATCAAAAATTTGTTTTGTTGCACCATCAAAAAGACAAGAAGGCGTTCCACCGCCAACAAAAATTGTGTCTATAATATAATCGCTATATCTTTTTGATTGAGCAAAAATTTCTTTTTTTAGTACCTCTATGTACTTTAGTTTTTCGTCATTTGATTTGCAAAAAGAAACAAAGTTGCAATAATCACATTTTTTCTCACAAAATGGTATATGAATATAAATTCCCAGCGCTTTTTGCGATTTTTGAGTGTTTTTTACTGCTTTTTTGCTATTTTTTTTTATATTTTTTGATTTTTGCACTTTATTTTGTTCTTGCAAACTTTTTTGTTTCATATCAAAATTATACAATTTTTATAACAAAAAAACAACTTTATTTTGTCTTTTGAAATATAATTCATAAACAATAACAAGTTGCTTTTCTATTTATTTTATTAATGACTTAAAATATATTTAACTCTTTTGTCGTACTCTTCTTTTGTGATTTCACCTTTTTCCAAAAGTTCTTGACACTCTCTTATTTGTTCAACTCTTGTCTTTTTTGGAACTTCACTTATTGATACTTTGCTTTCGTCAACTTCAATAACTTCGTCTTCTTGTTCTTCTTCAAAATCTTCTTTCACTTTTTCTTCAATATTAACAGTTCCAGCGTTTTGGGATTCACTATTTGCTTCAAAGTCATTTTCTTTATTTTGATTGTATGTTTGATTATATAAATCATCGGTGTTATTCATGTAGTTTTCTTCAACCATTTCTGCCCTAAAAATTGAAGGTTGAATAAGGGCATACAAAAGCAAGATTTCTCCAATAATTGGGATGATAGAAATGAATATATACAATGAAGTGTGGCCTACGTCATGCAATCTTCTTACAGTTAGTGCAAGCATTGGCAAAAATGTTATCACTCCATATAAAGAAGCAAGCGATTCTGCAACAATATAAAACAAAGCAAAATCAAAAATAAATGGAAGTGCAAAAAGTTCAATAACCAAACCAAAAAGAAAGTTATACAAAACAGCATACCAGTACTCTGCTCTGCTACTTCTTCCACCAAAATCAAGCCATCTTAAAAACATTGCTTTGTAATATTTCATATATGCTCCTATACATTTTATTATATCAAAAAATAAAATAGAATTGCAAACGAACAATTCTATTACTTGAAAAATATGTCAAACAATACATAAAACTAAATATACATTCTTTTATTTCTGTAATAATCATCACGAATAGATATGTATTTTTCGGATAAATCAAATATATATTTTTGCTTTTCTATATCAGTCATTAGTGCAAGCATTTTGCTATCGGCAAGTTCTTTAAGTGGATTTATGCAATCTTCATTTTTGTCAAGCAACTCATAAACTCGGTTTTGAAATGCTTCTTGCTCGGCATAATCATTGATGACCTTTATTGTTATTTCTGGGGATTTGCACTCACTTTCCATAACCATACGAATGTGATTTTGAAAAGCAATATTTCTTTTTATGTTTTGATTTTCTTCCTTGTTTTTATATGAACAATGTTTTAGTCGATTTTTTGCATCAAGTGCAAGTTTTTTTAATATATTTTTGCTGTCAGTTTCTTTCATAATTTTCTCCTTTATACACAAAAAATTATAGTATAAAAAAATATGTTTTCAAGCACTATAACAAAACAAGTCATTTTATTCGTAAACAAGACAAATATTGATTCTGTGCGACAAAAACGCACAATCAAAAAACAAAAAATATACGAAAATATGCAAAAAAATACTAAAATCGATATAAAATTAGCAAAATTTACGACAATTTTGGCAAATTATGTAATTTATTTTGAAAATTCAAACAAAGGCGATATAATATAAATATGAGAAAAGAAGATTGTATTTTTTGCAAAATTATTGATGGAAAAATTCCTAGTTTCAAGATTTATGAAAACGAGTATGTGTATGCATTTTTGGATATAGCAAAAGATTGTTATGGACACACGCTTGTTGTGCCAAAAGCGCACCACGAAAACATTTTTGATTGTGAAGAAAAATATCTTGCAGAAGTTATGAAGGCAGTTCAACATATTGCCAATCATTACAAAGATTTGGGCTTTGATGCAGTCAATATAATAAATGCAAGTGGCAAAGAAGCCGAACAAAGTGTGTTTCACTTACACTTTCACATTATTCCAAGAAAGGCAAATGATGGCTTAAAAATTTTTCCTACCCTTCCCGGAGAAAACCAACCACTAGAAGAGCAATGTGAAAGATTAAAATTAAAAGATTAAAACTTAAAAAGAAAAATGACGCGAACACGTCATTTTTTTATTGTTGAGATTCTTCCAAGGTCTACGACTTGGGTAGGGTCAGAATGACAGTGCGAGAAAGTATGTGAGATGAGATTCCTACGTCCTCGATTCGCTCATACTCTAAATGACATTTTATAATCTTTCCAATTTCCTCTTTTAATCACAGTTGAGAATTGCACATCGGCAACAGATTTGGACAAATTTTTGAGATAGTTTTTTTCAAAATTGAGTGGGGCTAGGTTATCCTGCAACACTTGAAATTTTGAGAAAAATAGCCGAAAATTTGCCAAATATGTGGATATAACTTCCGGCGATTCGGTAGGAAGCCGGAATTTCTAATTTTCGAACACAAACGCCAGCACCATTGGTCTTCTTTTTGTTTTGCGG
>CADBPU010000046.1 GCA_902796635.1 uncultured Eubacteriales bacterium
ACAGAAATGGTTATGCCAGGCGATAACATCGAAATGACAATCAACCTTACAAAAGATGTTGCTATGGAAGAAGGTATGAGATTTGCTATCCGTGAAGGTGGCAGAACAGTTGGTTCAGGCGTTGTAACAAAAATTATTAAGTAATTAATTGCTTAAATAGTTTTAAGTTTGAATTAAATATAAAAATTGCAATCAAAAGGTTGCAATTTTTTTGTGTTTAATGTTATGATTCACTATTGACAAACAATTTTGATATGATATAATATAATCACGAGGTTAGTATGAAAAATTTTAGAAAAAGTCATATAGAACATGTTTGGGATTTGGATATGCTATTTAGAGCAGAAAATCCACAAAGAGAAAGATTATATCAAGAAGCATTAGACAAAATTAATAATGACAAGCTTGTTGTTGATTTTTGGAATTTGCTTGTTGATTACAAAAAAAATGATAAGGAAGATTATCAATTAGATATTGCTCAATCAGCTTTGGCAACCAGTATTACATCAAACATTTTGAGTGTAAATGGAAACGGTGTTTTATCGACTATTACAGCATTAGGAGCAGCAGGGATGTTGGTTGATTTTGCAGTAAACAATTTGCATAAAATTCCTAAAGCTGAAAGAATTCAAGCATCACTTGAGGCAATGAGAGTAATTGAACCAGAGTTATACAATATTGAATTATGCTTCAACAAAGCGCCAATGCATCTTATACCAATGGTTAGCGATGGAACGAATCCAGAAAAACCAAAAGATGGATTAAAATATGAACCTAATTTTGAAGGAAAAGATAGATATATTGAGTTGCATAACAAATTATTAAAAAATAAATGTTTATATTTAGATATAGGAAATGATACTATAACAATTCTAGTAAACGATAAAGAAAAAAAGAATGAAGATGATTTGGTGACATACGAATGTGAATTACCAGAAATTTAATAATAAAAACACAAGACTTATCTTGTGTTTTTTTATGTGATAATAAATAAAAATATTTATAAATTGATTTTGAATTTTATTTTATTATTTTTAATAATAAATAAAATTTACAAATATGATTAAAAATGATATTATTAAAATATGAGCAAGTCAAACAATGCATCAAAAGATAATATTGCTCAAATTATACTTTCAAATTCATATTTGTCTGGTTTTTATGAAATAATTGATGAAATAAAACAAAAAATTAAAAACCCAAGCGAAAACATTATACTTGTTGTACCAGATAAGTTCAGTTTGAACGCAGAGCAAATTTTTATGGAAAGAACAGGACTTTCCAGTGTTTTTAATGTTTGGCTTACAACGCTATCAAGACTGATATCAAAAGTTGTTGATTTGGACACGAATAACTTTAAGTTATTGTCCAAAAATAGTGGTACTATGCTTGTCAGCCAAATTATTTTGAATAATATAGATAAAATTTCCACATACAAAAAAGTTGCAAACGATTATGCTTTGGCAGAAAACATGTATAATATCATTAATTTATTAAAAAGTAGTGGAGTTATGCCTGCTGATTTGATTAAAAATTTTGATGATACAAATTTTGGCTATAAACTCAAAGATATTTATGTTATATACAATGAATATGAAAAACAAATGCGAAACAATATTGATGCAATAACTCGCCTTGAAATCTTTGACGAAAAAGTGAAAATAAATGAATACATAAACAATAGTCATATTTATTTTGCAATGTTTGATAGTTTTACAAACGTGCAGTATAAATCACTATCAAATTTGGCAAAAAACTGCAAAAGTTTTACAATTTCTTTATGTGCCAATACTTTGCAAGAAAATTCTATGATTTTTGATAACTCTGTTTTTGAAAAACTTAAAAACTATTTTTATGATTATCATATAAATTATCAAATTAAAAATACTTTGCTTAATGGTAGTGATATACAAAATTATTTATCTAAAAATTTGTTTACTCTTGCCTACAAAAATGAAAAATTTAAGAGGTTAGAAACAAACAAAATCAAGTTGATAGAATGTTCAAATATTGACGAAGAAGCAAGATATGTCGCAAGCAAAATAAAGTATTTGATTTTGGAAAAGGGTTATGAGTTTGATGATATAAATGTTGCAGTAAATGGCCTTGTTGACTATCAACTATCAATTCAAAAGATTTTTGAAGAATTTGATTTACCATATTATATGGATAGTTCCAGAAATCTTTTGGAACATTATTTCACCCAAACAATTTTCAAAGTAGCAAGTTTTGTATCTAGTCAAAAAACAATGAGCAATGCGATATCAATAGTTATGAGCCCATTGTTTGATTTGGATACGAAAAAGAAAAATGATTTTCAAAATTACTGCTTCAAATACAATGTGTTTGGTAATGAGTTTTATAAACCTTTTCAAGAAGAAAAAAATGAGTTGTGCGAAAATGCGGAATTTGTGCGAAAAAATGTGTTTGATAATATACAAAAATTTGAAAACGAACTTTCAAAATGCAAGTCTTTTATTGATTATAAAAATTGCTTAATTTCATATATTGAAAGCATAAATGCAAAATCTATTATTGATATAATTTCTCAAACACAAAATGATGTTGTTAAAAAACAAATTGATAGTCAAATTTATGATAAGTTTTTCAAGACGCTTGATGAAATTGATGATTTTGTCGAAAACATACAAATTTCACAAAAAAACTTTTTTGATATGCTTTCTAGTTGTTTGAATGGTGTAAATTTACTCACAACACCACTTATGTGTGATGCTATTTTTGTTGGTGATGCTTCACAAAGCACATACTACCCACGCAAGGTGCTGTTTGTTATGGGTGCCACACAAAGCAGAATGCCTGCATATCAAGCAGACTATGGAACAATGACAGATAGTGAGATTGCAATATTCAAATCAAGCAACAAAATATCGCCAACAATAAAGGAACTAAACAAAAGAGAAAGATTTAAGTTGTTTAATTTATTATTGTCTGCAAGTGATAGACTAGAACTCAGTTTCAGCACACAAATTAATGGTCAAATTGAATTCAAAAGCGAATTTGTTGTCGCATTGCAAAATATTATTACAACAAACAGTAAACCACTTGCCATCGAAAGGTATAGTTATGAAGAATTAAAAATATTTAATGATACATCATCTCAAAACTCTGTATATATGATTGGCACAACACAAAATGCAATAAAAATCGCGACTGGCAGAGAATCAAACTTAAAGAAAATATTAATTGATAATTATTCTCAACAACTAGATATTGAGAAACAAAAATATTTGGAAGATGATTCAAGATTTGTAATTAATAATACCAGACAAAAATTATTTGTGAATGGCAAGACTTCAACAAGCCAAATAGAGCGATATTTCAAATGCCCTTTTATGCAATTTGTTGATTATGGTATAAAGCCAAAAGATAATCCTAAATTTGAAATACAAAACATAGATGTTGGTAATATTTTGCATAAGGTTGCTGAAAAGTATGTTTTGTTTTGCATAAAAAACAACTATGTATTTGATTTTGAAAATAGTAAAAAGGTTGAACAAATTTTTGACGAAATTTTGAAAGAAGACAAATTCAAAATTTTTACAAAACAGGTCTATGCATTGACAAATTTGAAAAGTGAAGCAGTTAGATTTTGTGATGCAATCAAAAATCAAATAATATCTAGTGATTTCAAACCACAGTATGCGGAAAAGCAATTTGAGAATTATAAATTAGATAACAATTTGCATATTTCTGGCGTTGTTGACAGAATTGATGTTTTGGATATTGATTCTAATAAATATATGCGTATTATCGACTACAAGACAGGCAGAGATAGTTTTTCTTTCAAAGATATCTATTTTGGCATAAAAATTCAACTTCTTGTTTATATGAGCGTGATAAAAAATATACTTGGAGAAAAACCTGTCAGTTTTGGCTATATGCCAATCAAAAACAAATTTTATGATTTTTATGATGAAGAATTTGAGCATTTCAAAATAGATGGTATCACTCTAAAAAATGATGGTATGATTTTGAGATTAGATAAGAATTTAATTGATAACAAAAAAAGTAATATCATAAATGTAGAGTTCAAAAAAGATGGAGAATTTACTGAAAGCACATTAAAATATTTACTTGAAGATGGCGAGATTTTGAAATTAGAAACATACACATTCAAAGTTTTGAATAATGCAGTCAAAGAGATGCTTGATGGCTACATTATTCCAAAGCCATATAAAGATGGTTCTTATTGTCCTTGCGACAAGTGCAAATATAAGGGGTTATGTCATTATAAAACAGAAGTTTCTGGATATAGAGAAATAACAAAAAAACAAAAAACAGATTTTTAGAAAGTTAAAGGGGGTAAAGTATGAGTAAGTGGACTCAAAGCCAGCAAGAAGTCATAGAACACAAAAATGGAAATTTGCTTGTTTCTGCTTCGGCAGGCAGTGGAAAAACCAGTGTTTTGATTGAAAAGATAGTTCAGTTAATTTTACATGACAACGTGCATTTGAAAAACTTGCTTGTTGTTACTTTTACCAATTCTGCAAGTTTGGAAATCAAGCAGAGATTGCAAAAAAGTTTGGAAGAAACTGGCGACAAAACTTTACTCTTGGAACTTGAAGATTTGTGGAATAGTGATATTTTAACTTTTGACGGATTTTGTATAAAAGTCATAAAAGAGTTTGGCTATGAGATTGGTCAAAACAATAATTTTTCTGTCGCCGACAACTCACTTTCTGGACTTTTGCAAAATCAAGCACTAGATAATTTGCTTTCAAAATATAGCAAAAAGCCAAATGATAAATTTTTGAATGTTTTGGAAACATTTTTTGAAAACAGAAATGATAAATCTTTTAGAAGTGGCGTAATTTCACTATACAATTTTTTACGTAGTAAAAATGATGATGTATCATATCAATCAAAATTAGACGATATCTATGATTTTAGCAACAATAGTGAAGCCATAAAATTCTTAAATGCTTTTCTTATAACTTCAAAAAACAATTTCAAAAGTAAGCTTGATTTGTTATATACTCAAAGCAACGCTCTTGGTGATGATGCTGTTTCAAATGCAATTTTGGATGCAAAAAACCAAATTGATATGCTTGGAAATGATTTTTTCATTAATTTTGAAATACTTAAAAATGGCTTTAATTTTTCTATGCCAAGAAAAAGTAAAAAAGACATTGTGGAGATTCTAGAAATTAAAGAAAGTTTTTTGAAGGCCAAAAATGAATTTGTCAAAGATATTGATTTGGTTGTTTCAAGTGAGTTGAAGTCAATTTCTAATGACGATATAAAAAAGGATTTAGAAATCACAAAACATAGATTACAATATCTCTTTGAAATTGTTGACGAATTTGAAAAAGAATATTCTGCATTAAAAGCCAACATGCAGGTACTTGACTTTGTTGATATAGAGCAAAAAGCCAACAAAATTTTATGTAATAAACAAATTGCAACAAGTTTACAGAATAAATATGATTGGATTTTTATTGACGAATATCAAGACACAAGTTTGTTGCAAGAAAGTATTGTCAAAAAGATAACAACTGGCGACAATCTCTTTATGGTGGGCGATTTCAAACAAAGCATTTATAGATTTCGTCAAGCAGAGCCAAAAATTTTTATCAATAAATACAATCAATACAAAAAAATGCAAAATTATGGCAACGTTATTGATTTGAAAACTAATTTTAGAAGTGAAAAACCAATTCTTGATTTTAATAATTTTGTGTTTGATAAAATATATAAAGAATCTATTGATGAATTTGAATATAAAGGCAATGCAGATTTGGAGTTTGGTGGTACAGCGAAGAGTTCAACAGACGATTCACAAGTAAAAATTCTTATTGTTGACCAAGAAGATAATGATGAAGAAAATATTATTCAAGAAAGTTTTAATGAAAATGAAAAACAAGACACCGGCGTTTATTCGGTAAAAAATAGCTCAATAAAAAAAGATGAAGAAGATAGCATAACAAGAGAATCTTTGGTGCTTGCAAAAGAAATACTTTCCATGATTGGAAAAACATATTATGATGCTAAAAATGATGTAAAAAGGCCAATTACATTTGGAGATATTGCAGTACTTTCAAGGGGCAAAAACAATGTTTTGCCAAGCGTAAAAAGAGTGCTTAACAAAGCTGGAATACCAGTAAATGCGATTTATGAAGAAACTTTGTTTGAAAATTATGACATGCAAATACTACTTGATATCTTAAAAACAATTCAAAATCATCACAATGATTATTCTCTATTATCTGCATTAAGCAATATAGGTAAGTTATCTTTTGATGAATTATCGCAGATTAGACAATTATTTAGGCAGGCAGAATTTTTTTATCAAGCAGTTGATTTATATATTAGCCAATTTGATGATATTATTTCTATTAAATTAAAAGCATTTTTTGAAAAGATTAATGATTACAAAAATTATGCTCAATATAATGATATTTGCAGTTTGATTATCAAGATTGTTCAAAATGAAAATCTACATACATATTTCGCTGTCAACAATATGGGTGAAGAGTTTGAAAACCATTTGAGATTATTGATTGATAGTATACAGAGCATAAAAAATTATAATTTGTTTGAATTTGTGAATTATCTTGATACTTTTGGTCAAGATTTCAAATTTGATAGCAACATAAAAGATGGTGAAAATTCAATAACGCTTAGCACAATTCACAAAAGTAAGGGACTTGAATATCCCGTTGTGTTTTTGATTGGTGCAGGAAAACAGTTCAGCACAACAAGTCAAACCCAAAAGATATTAATGGATAATGATTGGGGTATATCAATGCCAAGCTATAACTTGCAAGAGCACAAGGCATACCAAAATTTTATAAACAAATCCTTCAAATTGAAAATTAGAAGTGAAAACAGAAAGGAAGAAAAGCGCCTTTTATATGTTGCTCTTACAAGGGCAAAAAACCATTTGACTATTATTGGTTCAAATAAGATTAAAAATATAAATTCTTTGCAAAGCGAATACGACATCTTTTCTGCCAATAGTTTTATGAAATGGATTTTGGGTTGTTTGAACGAACAAGAATTGCAAAGTCTCAAAAATAATCACAACATAAAAATTCAATTTGCAAATTCATGTTTTGAATTTAATTCAATTTCAAAAGACGAAATAGCATTTACTGAAAAACAAGAAAATAAACCAGCACAATCTACTGATGAGCGAAAAGAAAAACTTATTGATATATTGTCTCAAAAATTCCCGCATAACAATCTTGCAAAAAAGAGTTCTGTCAGTCAAATTATGGAGCAGGAAGAACATTATAATATTACGGATTTAAGTTTTAATCATAGCGACAAGCAAAATGATTTAGATTTTCTCGCTATTGGGACTGCGTATCATAAATATATGGAATTGCTTGAATTTGTGGCTAATGAAGAAGAAATAAGGAAGCAAATACAGCAACTTAAAGTATATAACAAAATAAGTGCAGAAGAAACTAACTTTGTTGATGAAGAAAAGATAATAATAGCCATTAAGCAAATTGCAGAATTGATTGATAAAGATGATATTGTTTTGAAGGAACAGCAGTTTTTGAGTTATTTTCCAGCAAATATGTTGGTTGATACTGAAAAACAAAACAAGGTACTTGTGCAAGGTGTTGCAGATTTGATTATAATAAAGCAAAACCAAATCATTTTAATTGATTATAAGACTTCGAGATTAAAAGAAAGCGAATTTGCTGACAAATATCGCACTCAATTGGGTATTTATTCAAAAGCAATACAGGCATTTTATAAAAAAGATGTTTCAAAAAAACTCATTTATAGTTTTTATTTAGATAAACTTATAACAATTTGATTATATTTGTTTGACAAAAACAAAAACAAATTTTATACTTAATGTAGTTATTTGGATTTACAAGGAGGTCTTATGTATTTAGAAATATTCATTTCAATTATTGAAACAATTGGTGCATGGACAGAAGCGATAGGTCTTGGTTGGCTTGTTGTTATTGGATTATCTATGGTTTTATTGACCATAATAGTTAGTTTTATTTGCACACAATTTTCCATAGAACTTAAAACATACAGAGCAGTAAACAAAATCAATAAATATTTGGAACTTAATCCTTTTGTTACTGAAGATAATTTGGTAGAGTTCAATAAACTAATGAAACGTATTCCTTCAACAATGAGAAGGGAATGGCAAGAGTTTATGGTTTCAAGAGATAAAAAACCAAGTGAGTTTTTTACTGACCAAAATTGTATTGAAAGACCATTCAAAGCAAGTTCTTATCAAAGCCACATTATTGCAGTAAGAGCAAGTGTTATATGCATCGCTTTGCTTTCATTCCTATTTGCCAGTGCATATTTTGTTAGTGGCACTACAAACACAGAATTCAACTTTTTGAATATTATTTCAAGTTTATTTCTTTCAAGCACATCATTAATTGTGGGCGAAGTTTACTTGTTATTCTTAAAAGCAAGAAGAAATTCAGTTATTTCTGATGTTTATTACAATTTTAGTTCATTCCAAAAATACATAGACAGGGCAACTTCAACACTTCCAGAATACATAGATTATGAAATTTTGTTCACAAGAAAAGAAATCACAGCGGGTATACCTGTTTTGCAAGAATACTTGCAACAAAGAGCACTCTATGAGCAAGAGCAAATCAAAAAAGCCAAAGAGAGCCAAGTTGTTCACGAAAACTACGATTTTTCATCTTTGGGTATAAATGGCAGTCTTGTTATGGAAAAAGCCATGAGAGTCAGTGAACAATTCATTGGCAACAAAAATGGCACTCGTGCATATATTGAAGAACTTGAAGGTCAAAGAGAATTACTTGAAAAGAATTATGACGAAAAGGCAAAAGCAGCTCAAAGAAAATTGAGAGATATTCAAGAAACCCTTGATAGATTAAAAGAAAAGTTGGATGCAACAACAAATTTGATTGTTGGAAATGATTTAAGAAAACAAAGAGAAAACGAAATTCAAAAACAACGTCAAATAGAAAAAGAATCTTTGGAAGACAGCAGAAAGTTTGAAGAAGAAAGAAAGAAAATCAACGAGCAAATTGAAGCAAAACGTGCAGAGATTGAAGAAGACAGAAAGAGAGCAGAAACTTCTCTTAATAGTGAATTCAAGTCTTATGCAGATAAAATTTATGCTGAATTAAAAGCTATTGTCGATGAACAGAACAAAGAACATATTGACGAATTAAGTGCAGAACAAGTAAAACTTCAACAAGAACTTGAAGAAAGAGATAGAATTATTGTTGAGAAAAATACACTTTATGATGAGAAGTGCGAACTTGTTGAACAATATGAACAAAAATTTAACGAACAAGATGCAATAATTGTTGAGCAAGCTCAAAGATTAGACGATGCAGATGGCATTGATAATTTAAGAAATAAAGAATTGTTTGATGTTAAGAAAGAACTTGAAAGCAGAAAACTTGAAATTGTTAAGAAAGATGAATTGATAGAAAATCAAAAAGAGTATATTCGTGCACTCAAAGCAAAAAGGCATACAACAGGCGATGAAGTCTATGCTGATGAAGATGGCAGAATGTTCTTTATTGACGAATCTGGCAACAAGAAATTTGTTTCAAAAAGTGGAGAAGAACTTCAAGAAGAGCCACAGCAAGTTGAACAAGTTTTAGAAGAGCCACAACAAGTTGCTGAACCAGAAGAAGTAAAAGAATCAGCAGAAGAATCAAATGAAGTTGAAAGTCATTTTGTTGGACCTATTGACTTTAATGATAGTGATTTGGAAGAAGGACTCGCTCAACAAGTTGAAGAAAAACTTGGTGTTCCAGAAGAAGAACCACAACAAGTTGAAAGCAATTTGGAAGAACTAAAAGCACAATTCCACAAACCAGTTTATGATTTTCAATGGGAAAACAGCAACAGTCAATCTGCTGCAAGTGAAGAAGAACAACAAGAGAAAGAACAACAAGAAAAAGAGCAGAAAGCAGAAAAAGAAGCAAAAAAATCAAGCAAAAAATTCAAAGTAGCCAAAGAAAAACCAAAAGCGGAGCCAAAAGAAGAAAAGTTGGAAGAAAAACCAGCCGAACCAGAAGAAGTAAAAGAAGAAGTGGTACCTGCTGAGGTTAAAGAAGAAAAACCAGACGAGATTGAAGAACTTGACAAACTTATTGAAGAACAAAATGCAAAACTTGATGAGCAAAACCAAAATCTTTCAAAGCAACTTGAAGATACACAAAAAGTAGCACAAGAAGAGCCAAAGGCAAAAAAGCCAGCAGCAAAAAAATCAAGCAAAAAGCCAGCTCAAAAGAAACCTGCTTCAAAGAAAAAGCCAGTAGCTAAAAAGTCTGGTGCAAAAAAGCCAGTAGAAAAGAAAACTGCAAAGCCAAAAAAAGAAAGTGCAAAAAAATCAAGCAAAAAGCCAGCAAAAAAGAAAGAAACTCCAAAAAAAGTTAAAGAAGTTTCTAGTGATACCCCAATCGTAGATCTTAATTTGGCACAATTTAATGAGCAACTCAAAAACATGTTGAAAGACATTGATAACGAAGGCGAAGGCGAAAAAGAATAATAAAACAAAAACCTTTAATGAATAGTTAAAGGTTTTTTTATGCATTTATTTTTCAAATTATGCTATATGTTGTCAGTTCTTTAAGTTTTCCGTTTTGACTCGCCAAATTTATTATATGTGGTGTAATTTTGCTCTGTTTTTTAATTATTAATTGTTTGTTTTCGCTGTAAATATTTTGACCTACTTTTCTTCCAATCAAAAATTCAAAACCTGTTGCAAGCAATTTTTTTGGATTTGATGATAATGGTTTTTTATTGTCCAAAGTCTCAACTGTTTGCTCTGTTTGAATTGCAGTATTTATCATAGTTTTTGGTCTAAAAGCAGAAATATTGACATGTCTATTTTCTTTTTTAATAATAATGCCATTGCCAATCTTTAAGATATTTTCATGTTCTAAAACTCTATTATCAGTTAAAAGGATTTTGGTTATTTTGTATTTTTCATCAAAAACTATATCCAAAACTTTGTCTTCATATTTTCCGTCCAAACTGTAAATTTTATAGCCAATAGGATTAATACATAATGTATCAACTGTTTCTGCTATTAAAACACCAGAATTATTTTTTATCATGATAGCATCATTATTTAGGCAAAAAATATCCTTAAAACTCAATATTGTGTCTTCTTGGGTGTTATCATCAAATATTTCAGCCCAAACAACTTTTTTAAGGTTAGCATCAACCAAAACATTTTTCACATAACCTTCCAAATTCCCATCATATATATTAATCACTGGTTTGCCTAAAAGTTTAGATATATTTTCCAAATCAACCTCCATACTATTTTAATATATGAGTTCTTTTTGATGATTATAATAATTTTTGCAATTTCTTAAAATATTATTTTAATCATATTGATAGTGTAAATATTTTGTGATATAATAAAAATATGGGATTAATCAGTTGGTTTAAGGGTTTATTCAAAAAATCTATAACAGTAAATACGAACACAAATTCGCTTGTAGTTCTGCAAAATAGTAAAAAGAAATTAAATTTTGGTGCAATGATTGATGTCCCAAAAGATTTTGTCTGTGTTTTGTGTTATAAAGATAAAGTGGCTGATATGTTTACAGAAGGTAGATATAGATTGGACACAAAAGAAATGCCTCTTTTGACAAGAATTGAAAAACTTACAAAACAAGACAAAAAAGGTAATCTCAAAAAGCATTTTTATGCCAATATTTATTTTATTAACTTAAAAGAATTTGTCGACCAGCAATTTTATTCATATAATAGTGTATATATAAAAGATAAACATTATAAGTCAGTAAATGCCTATTTGAGTGGTAAATTTTCATACGTAATTTCAAGCCCAGTAGATTTTTTGGAAGGAATGTTTACAAGTTTTGGTGTGGTAAGAGATGGAGTTGCAAAAAATGAAATATCTAATTGGGTTGCTGATACTGCGACAAAAATTGTGCAAAAGAAAAAACCAACAGTAGAAAAGTTATATTCGCGTGATACATCTTGTTTTGAAAATATGGTTGAAGGATTAAACAAAGAATTGTTTGACGTTGGTATAAAGATTTCAAGTTTTGAAATTACTGATGTCAAATTTCCTAAAAAGATATACAAAAAAATCACACTTGATTATGAAGAACTTCATCAAAAAGAGCAAAAAGTTTATACAGGCGAGCAAATTGATTTGGTAAACCCAGTTAGAACCGCGTCTCAAAAATCTTTTGAAAATCAATCAAACGAAGTTTATTTACAAGAATCACAAAAAGTGCAAGAAGAAATGCAAACAAAAGTTTTAAGTACTGATAGTGATGGTGATAGTGTGGTGCATACAGGTGTTTATCAAGATTTTCAACAAAAAAATAATCAAGATTATGTAAATGTACAAGATGAGAACAACAACCCAGAACTTAATGATGCCGAGCAAGAGAGTCTAATTGTAAATCAATATCAAGCACCAATTCAAAAAACATTGGAATATAAAAAATGCTCTAACTGCGGTGCATTCAATTCAAAGAGTGCAGAAATTTGTTTTTGCTGTGGCCATAAATTTAATTAAATATATATTTTAACTGCTTGATTTTTCATTTTGTTTAATTTATAATACGTAGGAGTTAAATATGAAAAAAGTTCAAATAACAAAAGATATGACATTAGCAGAAGTATTAAATTATAGAAAACACGCAACAGAAATTTTGCTTGGTTTTGGCATGCATTGTTTTTCATGCCCAATCAGCCAAATGGAAACTTTGGAAGAAGCGAGTCAAGTGCATGACTGTGATTTGGAGTTATTGCTAAAAAAACTTAATGAAGTTGATTAATAATTGAACATTTTTTACTTACTCATGTTTATTGATTAAAACGCAGGGGAAAATAAATGGAATTTATTGACAATTTAATTAATTATATTATTTCAATAAAAGATGTATTAATTTGCACTTCAATTATGCCATTTTTGTTTTTGTTAACATTGTTTTTTGCAAGAGTGATGTTTTATGGTAAAAAACATATTAAGTCAAATTTTTTAGAAAAAATATTATTATATGATTTGAAATATAAAAGGTCGGGAAAATATTGTGTTCCTAAAAGTGTATTTGTTGCCAACTTGGTTACTCTTATATCAATTGGCTTAATATATATAGGTACAATCTTACATATAATATTGTTTTGTCAAGCCACTTCAATAATTTACAAAATTATGCTAATCATCTATTTTATAAGTTGTTTTGTTTATATGTCAATCATATATCATTATAAACTTGAAGAGGATAGAAGAGAAAAAAGAATTCATAGACATAAATAGTGTAGCAATGTAAAAGTCAGCCATATTGGTTGGCTTTTTTAATATTACTTACACATTTACATTTTACTGAAAAAAACTTAAAAAAATTTCGCCAAAAGGGTTGACATGATTTGTTTA
>CADBPU010000047.1 GCA_902796635.1 uncultured Eubacteriales bacterium
AGCATATTCAACCATTGTTGGTGATTTTAGCGTAAGGGTTCACCTGTTCTCATCTCGAACACAGAAGTTAAGACTTACAGCGGCGACAATCCTAGTCTGGAAACGGGCTGGTAAGATAGCTCATTGCCAACATTTCATTAAGCGAAATATAAATTTCGCTTTTTTTTATTTTTTTTGCAAAAATAAAAAGTGGCAATGAGCTGCGTCGAATAGCAAGCTATTCTCCTAATGCTCTGCCATTAGCAATTTCTTCTAATAACTTTATTGGCTTTAGCTATAATTATAATAATTCAATATAATAGCCAACATTTCATTATGAGGCCAAAAGGTCTCATTTTTTGTGTACTTCGCCACAAAAACCGCGAAAAGTTGACAATAAGCTGGTGACGCAGAAAGTAAAACTTTCAGCTCTACAAATGCTCATTGCGAGCCCGTAATATCTAAAATCTCTCATTTTTTCGCTTTCTTTTGAAAGTCTTTTGATAAAAAAATGTTTTTCAACTTTACTATATTTATATTAATTTATTTCAACTCCAGTATTTTATTTAAGTGTCAAATATATCAATAATTTATTTTTTATTTTTTTTCAAAGTCGCTATTGACTTGATATAATTATAATGTTATAATCTTAATGTAGGAAATTATTTTCAAGTTTCTTCTTGTTAATAATTTTAATATCATATATTAAGGATGGTTGTATGAAACAAAATAAAAACATGCCTTATGTTCACGTTGATACTCAGCATGAAGAAGATAGGGTAAATGCAGTTGCAAGTCATGTGGAAGACGATAGACTTGATGAAGAGCCAGTTGTAAAAATGGAACACAGTATACCATTTTCAAAAGTCTTGTTTTTTGATAACAGTGATTTTCACTATGGTGGTCAAGGATATGAGAGTAAAAGAGCCAATCTTGCTTTAGAAATTGAAAGTAAGTATTATAACGGCATAATGGGTATTGGTGGCGATTTTTTTGATAATGCAAATATGGAAAGTGCAACTAATATTTATGGTATGAGAGTTTCTCCATCAAACGCAATGGCTGGTGCAAAAGCTATGCTTGAAAAATATAAAGATAATTTAGCATTTTTCTTGGGTGGCAATCATGATTCAGCTTGGGGAAATAGAAATAAATCATCAAATATAGGTCCAGAAGAAGAACTTGCAAGAAGTTTAGGTGTGCCGCACGCAAGATATTCTTTGGTAATGACATTAAATTTGTTGGATCCAGATAATGCAAAAGTTAAGAAAATGACTGTTTGCTTAAAGCATGAAGTAAAAGATCCACAAAAATTAATTGGATATTTGGCAAAACAAGGAATTGTTCCTGATGTAATTATTAGAGAACATACACATAATGGTAACGACGGAATATTTATGACAACAGTTCCTGTTTATAACAAAGATGGTACATTAAAAGGATATGAAAATCATCAGGTGTTGGTTTTGACAGGAAAGTCAATGCAAAATGGCAACACTTACTATGGAGCAGAAAACAATTTTGATTTGAAAACAAATGCAAAAGGTTTGATGCTTTCTTGGGATAAAAATCCATACTACACAGCAGATGATGTTACACAACCAAGATATATTCCAAAAGCTGTTCCTTTTGATGTTTTACACAAAACTGAAAACAAACCAAGCAAAATGGCTAAAATCTTAATGCATTATTATGAAAGACCAAACATCGAAGATTACAAAAAGAATACAAAAGATATGTCTCTTGGTCAGGTTGCTTCATCTTATGATGCTATAAATAGAAGAACAAAAAAGAAATTAGAAAGCTTTGTTAATTATGAAAAAACAAAGAATATGGGGGAATAAATATGTCTAGTAATGGAATAAACCCAAATAATAATGTTATAAAGCAAGAAGATATTGTAAATCTTTGGTATCAAGCAACAGGTGAAAAACTTGGAAAAGTAAACCTTGCAACAAACAAAGAAATTGACGATGCAACTCTTGCTGGAAAAACTGAATATATGGATTTGGTTAAAGAAAAAGCAATTCCACTTGTTTACGAAAAACCAATAACATTAAAACCATCTCAAGATTTGCATATTGTTGTACATGCCAATACTCACAATTTTGATTTGAGTAATCCACAACTTGGTGTTGAAACAAGAACAAACAATCTAGCATTCAAAAAAGATTTGCAAGATAAAAAAGGTTCAGATAAAACCGTTGTATTCTTTACTGGAAATTTGATTGGTAAAGAGTGGAAAATTAGCGATTTGAACAATGCTGCAATAAACGATAACAAAAAAATACTTTTCTGGGGATTAAAAAACAGATTAAATCAATTGGTTAATGATATCAAATTCGCCGCAAAAAATGGTGCTGATCAAATTTTCCTGATGAATGGAAGAGAAGAACACATTGCAAAACAAAAACTTAATGTTGACACATACAGTGAAGTTTTGAAAGAAAAATTTAATGACTTGTTGTTTGATTATATCGTAAAAGTTTTAAGAAGAGATATGTCATTAAAAGATAAAAGAGTAGAAGTTTCTTATGTTAAGGGTGTAAAAAAGATATTTAATGTTGTAAAAACACAAAGAGATAAATCAACAAGAAATTATACTTTCTCTATGCACACAAATCTCAAATCAACAAGTGATAACATGAAAAGTAATAAGTCAGCTGCAATAAAACAACACGCAGGACTTGCATATGCTGATGCTGTATTTGTACAAGGTGAAAACGCAGCAGGTGTTATTGATGATGATTCAAATGTAGCAATACTAACTGGTCAATCAACATATAACAATGCAGCAAAAGGAAATCTTCCTGGATATTCACCAAAAGGCAAGAGTTCATTAACATTGCTTTTGGGCGAAAATTCTCATGATGTAGAGATTGCTTGGAGTTGTGATTTTGTTAATGATTCAACTTATGCAGTTGAAAGAAAATTGGCAGAATTGAGAGAAAAAGAAGCATATCTTGCTCAAAAATGTATTGAAAGAATTCAAGAAAAGAGACAAGAATTTGCAGAAGAACAATCAAAAATAGATTTCAATAGAATTTCTAAAGATATTAAAGCTCCGGAGGTTTAATATGGAAGAAAAAAAATGTCCTGTTTGTGAAAAACAAATAAGTAAAGAGTATAATTTTTGTCCTTATTGCGGAGAGGCAATGACAGATTTGGCGAAAGAGTTTTCAAAAAAACAAACTGCAATTGCTCATCTCAAACTTTTGAGCGCTTTGATTGAAAAGGTTCAGGATAAAAACACATTAGATTTGCTTGAAAAACTGGTAAATCAATACAAAAAAAATTTATGATTGATTGTAATTTACAAAAAAATAAGATATAATTGCAAGGTAGTACTTGCAATTTTTTATGATTGCTTTTCAATATGATACTCTAATAATAGAAAGATAGTGAATAATATGAATTTTTCAAAGATTAATTTATGTGAGCAAATTGTTGATATTTTACAAAGTTTTGGTTTTAAGTATCCAACAGAAGTTCAACAAAAAACAATACCAATAATTTTGAAGGGTAATGATGTTATTATAAGAAGTGAAACGGGCAGTGGAAAAACATTTGCCTTTGTTTTGCCAATTTTGCAAAATATTGATATTAATAATAAAAATATTCAAGCACTTGTGCTTTGCC
>CADBPU010000048.1 GCA_902796635.1 uncultured Eubacteriales bacterium
AAAAAAGACCTGTTTTATCACGAAGTTGGACATTGTTTTGTGACTGTTTTGAAAGAAAATGAGCCAATACAAACAATGCAAGATTTTAATGGAAAAGAAGGTGATTTTTCAACTTTCAAATGGGTTGAAATTGATAAGATTGATGATTATGAAATAAAGCCAAAAAGATTAATGCACATTATAAAGAATTACGATGCACCTTATGAATATATGGATTTGGAGGAAAGAATAAAATGATTTCAACAAAAGATAGAGCAAAATTGAGAGGACTTGCTCAAAAGATAGACCCCGTTGTGCAAATTGGCAAGGGTGGTATAACCCCAGCAGTGTTGCAAAGCATTGACTTGGTTTTGGAAAAGCGAGAACTTGTAAAAATTAGATTGTTGCCAAATTCTCTACTCGATACTCAAACTGCAATGACAGAAATTTGTGGTGGACTTGGGGCAGACCCAGTGCAGCAAATTGGAAGTATAGTTGTTGTTTACAAAAGAAGTACAAAAAAAGACGCAAAGCATGTTTTATGACTTTGCTTTTTTTTGTAATTTTGACCTAATAGCACTTTCTCGCATACCAAATATGTCATTCAGAGAAAAAATAAAATTTTTTCGTAGGAATCTCAACACGCATACCTACTTGCAAAATTTCAAAAAAAATAAAATAGGGTATTTACAAACCAAAAAATGTATGATATTATTATACTATAAATTTAATTTGCGAGGATATTATGAAAGCAAAAGGCGGTATAAAATTATTGTTTGCAATGCTAGCAGTTGTAGGTGGTGCATTTACACTTACTGCTTGCAATAACTTTTTTGGAAAAGATAGTGGGCCATCAGTTGTTGAACCAACAGATCCAACAGATCCAACAGATCCAACAGATCCAACAGATCCAACAGATCCAACAGACCCAACAGACCCAAATGAAGAAGACAAAATTGCAAGAATAAATGCACAAATCAAACTTGAATCATATTTGCAAGACAAACTAAACGACAGATTTGAAGAAAATGTTGTCAGCAATGTTGAAGCACACAATTTTACACTTAAAGATTCTGTTGAAACTGGCAAAACTTTGGAAACTTCTGGTTATGTTACATTGGCAGATGACGAAGAAGCAAAACCTGTCACACTTGGTTTGCCTGTAAGTTTGGAGCAATATACAAATTTGTATGATTTAGGTTTTAATGCAGAATGTGATGCAACAAAGCAATTGAGTGAAAACTACACTTTGGAACAACTCAATTTTGCAGATACAATCATTTCAAATGAAAATTTGACATATAACTATGCCACACTCAATGGCAATGTTTGGGACCTTGATGCTGCAACACCGACAAAAATTGAAAAGAAACTTGAAGCATATTTTGAACAAAAGATACAAAATTGGTTTTTGGAAAATACAAATGATAAATATTTTGAAAATGTAGACTTGAAATATTTTACTACTAAACATGATACTAATTATGGTGATGTTGTTAGAATACATGGAAATCTTAAAGCAATCATAAATAATAAAACATATCCTTTGATTATAACTTTAAGAACAAGCCAAACAAATTATACAACTGCAAAAAGCATAGCTGATAATTTAACTATTGATGAAAATAAGGATATGGCAAAAAACTATGATTTAGACATTATGAATTTTGTAAATAGTGTTGTGGAAGATGAAAACACGACTATTAAATTATATAGTATTAATGGGACTAGTTATAATGCCGATAATAATATGAATTTATAAAAATGGGTTATGCCCATTTTTTATTATGTTATAATAAATTATTAACAAAATATTTGATTTTTTTCTTAATTGTGATATACTAAAATATATAAATAAAGGAATTATATGAAAAAGATAGGAAAGTTCAAAAAATTTTTAATGATTTTGCTATCTTTGGTGATGTTATCATCGCCAGTTTTTGTATCTGGTTGTTTTGGTGATTATAATTCTAGTTATAACAATCAGGATAACACTGATTTCCCTATAAGTGGTGGTGGCAGTGGAGATACAATACCAGAAGAGCAGGAAGAGCAAAGCAAATATCCAAAAGAAAATGAACTTTCAGAAGATGATTATCCAAACTATTTCAAAAATTATCGTGTTACATATAAACCAAGTTCTGTAAACAGAAAAGATTATGATGATTCTATAAAAGAGCAAAACAGTCAAGTCGCAGAACAAATTAAAACTAGATTAATTCTTGCTAATGCCTATAATAATGGATTATTTAGTCAAACCTTATCATTTATTATGGTAGGTGATAAATATGTTTCATATAAAAAAACAGAAACTGATAATACAGTAACTGTAAGTATTGATGATGATTATATTTCTTATTTTGTTCAAACAATGGAAGAATTATCATTCGATAATGATAAATTTATGCTAGCAGAAGCATTGATTTTATCTGGTCATTATTTGACAAGTGAAGATGCTACTCAAAACACTTTTGCAAGTTTTTATGATCCTTACAAAGATTCAACAAATACTGAACAAATATCAAATACGACAGATACTTATATTTCTCAAATCAATCATCTAGGTTATACTGATGTTGAAATTGAACAACTCACAGAATATATTTTGAGATATATTGTGGGTGAAGAAAATATTAATGCAGATAATGAACTTTTCTATAATGCGTATTATGATGTCAATCGAGATGAAATTGTTAAGATTACAGATTCAAAATACAATAGATTTTTAACTGACCAAACATATTTTACCGATTTGGTTGATAAAAATGGAAATCCAGTTGAATGTAATGATAAACTTGAAGGTTTAATGTATTATGCCGGTGAATATTTGAAAAAAAGTAGCCAAAGCAAAAACTTTAATCATCAAGAATTGCAAGGTTCAATTTCTAGTAATTTTGTGGATGCTTCAATAGGATATGAAGAAGGGGCAGAAATTGGTTCTGCCATTTATGAAAAACTTATAAAAACAGATTATAGAACATCTTTCAACGCCAACGTTTGGGGTTATGACCAAAATGGAGATGGCGTGGCTGATGATGTTGTAAAGTATAAAGTTGGCAGCCAAGAATATGCACTTTTCAGTGTTAGATTGCCGGGCTTTAAGAATTATTACAACAGAGTTTACTTTACTGTTAGAGATTTGCTTTGTGCAAAAGTTACAGATGCAAACAGAGAAGAACTTGATGCACAATGGCAACTCGACCATCCATTTTCAACGGGTGGTTATCCATACGCAGAAGTTTTCCCTTCTGTACCTTTTTCATATTTTGATGATTTTAATAGTAGTGCAATGTTGATTGACGAAGAAACAGGGGATATAACTATGAAGGGCTCTGCATATCAATCATATCAAAGTTTTATGGTTATGCCAGAACAAGACGTTTACTTGGCATCAGCAGGTATAATTTTGATGGGTCCACTTGACTACGACACAGAAGAAATTGAAATGAACTTGACTGTTTACATAAGATATTATGATGCTGAAACAAAATCTTTTGCATTGTGGAATCAAAATGGCGAAACATCAGAGTTTTACAAAGTTGGAGATTACACTTTGCCAGTAAACAACCCAGATGACCCATATATTTTGATTGATGAAGATGAATGCACCCTAGATGATATTTTGTCTTCTGCAATGATAAATGGAACAGAAAAGGGCGACTGTTTCTTACCTTCATTTCCACAAAATGAAGAAGTTTTAACGGGTAGCGATGCAACACTTATAACAAAAAATAATTATGGTTATTGGTTTAATTATGTGTCTACGCCAGAAGGCAAACAAGTTGTTTGTTTTGACGGAAAGTCGGCAAATTCTCAAAGCTATTTGGAATATATTTTCTATACCGAAAGTGATTTACCATTTATGTTTAGTTTCTTTCCAGCAATAGCATACAGCGCATAAAATATATTGTATTATTATTTAATAATAATTCTACAAATTTTTCAAAAACTATTTACAATGCAAATTTATTTTGTTATACTTAAGTATAAAAAGGAGGCAACATGTTTAATATAGGTTTCAGTTCTCTTTTAGGAATTTTTGATTGGCTTGTAAATTGGATTAATGATTGGATTATCAATTACGTAGTCAAAAATTTATTTTATTATCTCGATATTTGGCTTGGAAGTTTAACTTACAGGGCAATTATTGTTGGTGTGGGTAAAGTTGGTGATATTTGCATGTTGCTGTTTAGAAAATTTGCGGGTATCTCTGATGTTGGAGTTAATATAGAAGGTCAATCCACAAGTGGTGATATTGTTATGACACTTCTTCAAAGCAGAACAGTCACAAACTTATTTTGGAGTATGATTCTTGTTGCAGTTATTATACTTTTGATTGCAACATTTGCAGGAGTAATAAAAACAGAATTTGCAAAAGATGGAAACAACAATAAAAGAAAAGTTATCAAAAATGCTTTCAGGGGCTTGGCTAATTTTGTAGTTGTTCCTGTTATATGTTTGTTTGGTGTTTTTGTAGGAAATATTATTCTTCAAGCAATTGATGGTGCAACAAAAACAAATGAGACAACATCTATTGCTGGTCAATGTCTTGTTATTGGTGGATATAATGTTAACAGAGCAAGAAAGTCTCAAAAATCAGGCACTTGGGGTAAATACATAGTAAAATCAGGAAATGAAAAAGAATTTTACTGGGGACAAGATAGGTCATTTGGTTCTTATCTAGTTGGTCAAAATGACAGCAACTACACTAACAATGTTTCAAAGGGCTGGGGTAATTTTGGCATATTCTATGATGATGACAAAAGTGCAGTAAATGCCAGAACAGCTGCTGAAAAGATTGATGCTGCTTTTGCATCAAATTTGATATTAACCGTTCCTGATGTTAGTGTAAGTCAAAGAACAGTAAATATTGTTCATGTTATGGGCTGGTATATTGGTCCAATAACAATGGCAATGATAAAAGTTGGTGGTGTTATGGATCCAGCCAGCACAATGGTTATGGGTGGAGAAGTTATTGGTGGCGCTGCTGACAACAACTCTTGGGCTGATCTTGCGTCAGCTTTGGCAGGTAATGGAACCTTTCAACCAGGTTGGCAAATTTCATTTTCACCATACAACATAGGTCTAGTCGCATATTACTACGATTTAACCTTCTCAGGTTTTGATTATTTGACATCAGCAATAGCATTATTATATTTCTGTTTTGTAATGCTTGTTACTGCTGTTGGACTTATCAAAAGATTATTTACATTATCAATATTATTTATCATATCTCCTGGTGTTTGTGCGTTATATCCTTTGGATGAAGGCAAGGCACTAGAAAAGTGGAGAAGTGCATTTATAAAAGATACACTTGCTGCATATTCAACAGTTGTGTGTGCAAATATATTCTTCTCAATATTACCAATGTTCCTATCAATGAATGTCTTTACAACACCTTCGGAATTAGGTGGACTTGCAATGATACCTGGTGGTTTACAAATAGCAAATAGGTTTGCAAGATTGTTGATAATTATTGGTGCATTGTTATTTTTCAAAAATGCAACAAAACAGGTTGCAGAAATTATAGGTGGTGCAGATGCATTTGCAGAAGGAGCCGCACCTGCCAAAAAACTTGGTCAAGTTGCCGCAATGGCTGCCGGAACAATAGCAACTGCCGGTGCTGCTGCTGGTGCTCTTGCCAAAGGTATGAGCAAAGGTATTGGAAAAGCTATATCTAACAGAAAAGATATGAAATTTAAGCATAATAAAATGAACAAAGATGCAGATGTTAAAGCAAAAGATGATGCACAAAAAGGTTTGGCAACAGGTGTCGAAGATTCTGGTCAAGCACAAAATGATAACTCTGTTAATGATGAAGCAAATAGCATGAATCGAAATAATGATCAAGTTGCAGAAAATCCAAATCAAACTGCTGGTGGCAATGAAGGCAAAGCAAGTGGTGGCTCTGATCAAAGTGCTGTTGATAACAGTGTGAATGGTGGAAGTGAAACTGATTGGCATGCTGAGAGATTAGCTTATGAAGCTAAAGAAAAAGAAAATAAAAAACTAAATAGATATGCAAAGAGACATGGCTTAAGTGAAAATGATGCTAAAATAGAATTGCAAAAGAAAGCAGAAGCAGCCAAAAAGGACAAAGAAAGTAAAGCAAAGGATAAAGAAAATAATCAAATTATTAGATATGCAAAGAGGCATGGCTTAAGTGAAAAAGATGCTAAAATAGAATTGGATGAAAAGAGAGCTCTTAGAGATGACATAAGACGTGCAAATAAAGGCGTAATCAAAAACTCTCTTGCAGAGAATAAGGCAGGAATTAGAGTTAAAAAGACATTTGGTGGATTGTTTGAAGGAATTAATTCAATTGCTACAGGAAAAGGTATGACATTTAGAGATGCTTTCGGAATCACCAAAAAAGGTTCAGCAAAACAACAAAAGAGCGATGAAAAAGCAAAACAAGCAGCTCAACAAGCAGCTCAAGAGAAAAAAGAAAATGCAAGAACCGAAAAATTAGCTCAGGAAATTAAAAGCTTAAAATCTGATTTTAGTAGAAATAATAATGAAATATCACAAGAGCTAAAAAATATTTCTAGCAAACTTGATAAGAAAAAATAATAATTCTTGAATTGCTTAATAAAAAGGATGAGTAAAATTACTCATTCTTTTTTGTAAATTTTATATTTATCTATTTCAATTTTATTTTGCATTTTTTTATTATTATTGTATAATATCAATATATGAGTAAATTTATATAAATTATATATTAAATTTTTATTAGAATTTACTAGATTATATGAGATTAACAATATTAAATTATTATAATAATTAGGAGTTTGTTATGATAAGATATATTCCAAGAAAAACAAAAATTAGAATGGAACTTATGCCACACGTCACACTTCCTGACGTTATTGTTGGTGCATTTGCAATTTTGATTATCGTTTTGATTGTCACAAGCAATTTACCTTTCAAATGGTTTATTGCTATTGCTGCACTTTCATTTATTGTTATGTTATATTTTCCACTTGCAGACGGAGAAAGAGCATATTATACAACAATTTTGCTGTTTAGGTTTTTTGCATTCAAAAAAAGATATTCTCAGGATAAAAAAAAGGGGTATGACAATGTAAATACACTCATACCATACAAAGAGATTATTGACGACAAATTTTTGAATTATGGCGAATATTATGGCATGGTTTTACAAATCACGCCTGTTGAATTCTTTTTGCTTACAGAAGACAAGCAAGATGCTTATATTAGATGTTTCAAAAATGCACTTGGCAGACTATCTGTTGAGCAAGATTGTGAACTTGTAAAAATCAATAAAGCAGTTTTGTATGATGACTTTATTGCTGATGATGAAAAGAAATATGCTGCACTTATGGACGCTGCATCACAAGGCGAAATTACAGAAAAAGAACTTCAAGGTAGAGAGTATATCTTCCAATCACGTGTTACATCATATATCGAAGCCAACGAATCAAATCGCCTTTATGAAGATTGCTATTATCTCGTTGTGTTTGACAAGGATAAAACTGCCTTATATGACACCATTGAAGGTATGCAATCATCACTTGCTGGTGGCCAAACTCCAATACGTAGCAAGGTTTGCACATCAAAAGATTTGGCAATATTCCTTAAAGCAAATTACACAAAAGAGTTTAATGAAAGAGAAGTTGAAAGCAGAAGTGGTAGTACACTTGTTGATTGGACAATGCCGGAAAAAGTTCAATTCAGGGCAGCATATACTCTTGTAAATGGCAAGCCATACAGACAATTTTGTATAACTGATTATCCACTTCAAGTTGGTAATGCATGGGCATATAGTTTATTTTCAATGCCAGCAACAAAATGTGTTGTAAAAATCAAACCTATGATGCGTTTTGATGCGGAAAAAGAAGTTGATAAAGCAATTTTGGAAATGGAATCAAAAAGGATGTACTCAGCTCGTGAAAGTAAGCAAATTGAGCACGAAACTCACTTGTCAACATTAAGACAACTTTTGATTGATATAAAAAATAGCAATGAAAATCTTTACAAATGCAATTTCTTTATTACTTGTGAAGATTACATGAAAAAAGAAATGCGTGCTTTATTAAAGCAACAAGGTTTCAAATTTAGTGAAATGTTTGGACGTCAAGTTGATGCTTTTGTAAGTAGCAATATTTCAAGACTAAACACAGTAAAAAATCACGTTAGGGGTATTAATGGAACACCACTTGCTGGCATGTTTCCATTCATTTCAAACACAATCAGTGATCCGGGTGGTTTCTATTTGGGCTATAATGCAAATGGTAGAATATTTGTCAATTTCTTCCGTCGTGATGAAGAACGTGTCAACAGTAATATGATGGTTATTGGAAAGTCTGGTGGTGGAAAATCATTTGCAACAAAAGATATCTTGTCAAATATGGCAGGTGATAACAGCCGAATTTTCGTTCTTGACCCAGAAAGTGAGTATGTAAATCTTGCACACAACTTGGGTGGAAAAACCATTGACGTCGGTAGTGGTCTTCAAGGTAGAATTAATCCTTTCCACATCACTCCAAGTTTGAAACCAGATGATGATAGCGAAGTTGCGCTAGATGACTATTCAGCACACTTGCAGTTCCTTGAAGAGTTCTTCCATATTATTTTGGCAGGTATCAATAGCGACGCATTTGAGCAAGTCAACAGTTTGGTTATTCAATGTTATAAAAACAAAGGTATTGACAGCAACACAGACTTGTATAAATTAAAGCCAGAAGATTTCCCAATCTTTGATGACCTATACAAATTGATTGTTGACCGTATGGATACAGAAAAAGATGAATATATCAAACGTATTTATCAAACAATGGAAATTTACATCAAAAAGTTTGCAACTGGTGGAAGAAATTCTATTTTGTGGAATGGTCCAACAACATTGGAAACAAAAGAAAACTTTGTTGTATTCAGCTTCCGTTCATTGCTTGCAAACAACAACAAAACACTTGCAAATGCACAGATGTTACTTGTACTTAGATTCCTTAATAATGAGATTATTAGAAACAAAGATTACAATACCATGATGGGGTATGGAGAAGCCGACCCAAGTAGAAGAAAAATTATCGTTGCAGTCGACGAAGCCCACGTATTTATTGATGAAGAATATCCAATTGCATTAAACTTTATGGAAGACCTTGCAAAACGTATTAGAAAATATGATGGAATGCAAATCATTATCACGCAGAACATTAAAGACTTCGTTGGTTCTGCTGCCATTGCAAAGCAGAGTACTGCAATCATCAATGCCAGCCAGTTCACTATGGTATTGCCACTTGCTCCAAACGATATGACCGACCTTGTTACACTTTATAGAAATGCCGGCGGTATTAATGAAGACGAACAGCAAGCCATTGTTCAAGCAACTCGTGGAGAAGTATTTTTTATCACATCAGCCAATTCCAGAGTATCCTTAAAAATTGAGGCACTTGATAGAATTAGGGCAATGTTCCAAACAAAGAATTTCTTTGAAAATCAAACAAAAGTCAACGAATAATCATAATTTCATTAAAAAAATCTAAAATTTTTGTTATAAAAATATAATCGTAAGTATAAGATATACTTGCGATTTTTTTTAATTAAAACAAAATATAAAATAAATTTTGGCAAATATTAGAAAAATTTGAAATTGCCTATTGCAAATTAAATATTATTATGTTATAATAATCCTGAATAAATGGAGGTATTTATGCCTATTAATAAAGAATTGGAAGAAAAAAGAAAAAAAGAAGCAGAGGAATTGTCTAGGGCTTTTACTCTTAATGATTTGCAACAATATAATTTTAATAACAATTTCAATTATTATATAGAAGAACCTACTTTGAATCTTGAAGAACCTTCTTTGAATGAAGAAATAAAAAATGAAAATGAAGTTTTGGATGCAGAAGTTAAAGAGGTTGAAGAGCCAGTAAAAGAAGATGTTGTTGAAGAATCAAATGTTGAAGAAAATCAACAACAAGAAGAAGTTAATGGCAAATTTGCAACATTAATTCAAAAAGATATTGAAGAAACAAATAAAGCATTAGATGAAATCAAAAAACAACATCCAAAAGATTATGATTCTTATATTGAAGGATTAAGAAAAACCAAATATTATCAAGAAAGATTAAAATATTGGAAAGAATATTACGCTAATATGAAAAAAGAATTAGAAACAGAATCACAAAAAGATGCAGACTTGCATGCAAGAGAACAAGCTCAAAAAGAAGAATTGGCAGAAAATACAGAAGCTCCATTTTTTGAAGAAAAAAAATTCAGCGGAGTTGTTCATGGCGAAGGTGCTTATCAAACAAAGTTGAGCATGGTTGCTGACCCTTCATTAAAAGATACAATCGAACAAATTTTGTTAAATGACCTTTATAATTCTTTGGACAAATATCGTAGTTATTACAAGAGTGGCAAAGCAGTTCCAAACACAAATGGTATTTCTGCAAAAATGAAAGAAGCTATGCACAAAATTAATGCAGCAAGAACAGAATTTGCAGTTGCACTTTTTGGCTCTTATTCAGAAGTATTTAACACAGCCGATAACAAAAGAGTTAAAAAACCATATATGCCAACTATTAAAGCTGTTCAAAAAAGAATCGCTTCAAAGAAAAGTGATTTGACAATGCCAGATGTTGCTGATGTTGTTATGGATAGATTCTATCATGTTGAAAATGGTAAAATAACTGGAATTATTCCAACACTTGCAGAAGAATTGACAATAAAAGTTCAAAAAGAGCTTATAAAACGTGGACAATACAACTTTAATCTTTGTCAAGATGCTGCAAAAGAAGTATTAAAAAATATTTCTACTGAATCTCAAATTGTTGATAGAATAGTTAGTGATACAGCAGAATCTAATCTCTATTTGGAAGAACTTAAAAATGTTGATGAGTTGTTTGTAAAATTCCGTCAAGGACTTTTAGAAAACAAAGTTAATGTCAATAATGAATATCTTGAAGAATATGGAAAATATTTGCAAAGAATGAGCGATGAGCATGAAGATCAACAATATTTGTTTGATAGATTGGCAATGTCTTTGGATAACCTTAAATTATTGTCAGTAAATGCACAAGCAGTTCTTGGAAAAGAAAATGTAGAGATGCAAGAAGTTAAAGCATTAATCAATTCTATTGACAAAGAAAGAAAGTACTTGAAAGAAACAAAAGATGTCAATAATTTATTTGAAAATAAGAGCATTGAAAGTTTTGCAAGTTCAAACAAAACAGCAGGAACTCAAGCATTGACAGACAAATTGATTATGGATTCACTTAAAATGGTTGGCGCTTATACAAGCATGAATGAATTAAACAATTTCCAATTTACAGAAGAGCAATGCCAAAAAGAAACCGAATCACTTTTGAATTTTGCTAAAAATGAAAGAAATGTTTCAGTAGATGTAAATCTTGCAATGTTATTTAATATTGGAACAATTGTTAGTGATATTCGAGAAAAATTCAAATATGCAAGCGAAAATCCTAACAAAGTAAGATATATTGATAAAGAAGGCAAGGAAAAACAAAAATCTGTTGCTTACGGTGAAAATTCAAAAGATGCTGAAAGATATGCAGTAATTGCAGACAAAGCACAATCATTGTTAAATAATGAATTAAGTGATGCTATGAGTATGCTTTCAACAAAAGAAAACGATGCAACATTATCAGCAAGTGAACAAGAATTAGTAAACAAAGCATTAAATTCATTTATAGCACTTTCAAAACTTACAAGAAAGAGTGAAAGAAGAAAAGAAGTTGGTCTTGAAAAAACTTTATAAGGAGTAAATAAATATGGATAATAAAACAAGAATAAAGATTTTGGAATTAAGTTTCAATATTATGGAAAGTTTACTTTTAAGCAAAGATTTTAAGGATAAAGATGAACTTATGGCTGCTGCAAAAAAAGGTGTTGATATTTCAAATAGAGATGAAAAAATGCCTTTAACTCTCAAAATGGCCTATGCAGAAGCATACAGCAAATTGGATTCACTTTCTTGGGAAGAAATTTTAGAAATTAAAGATATAATATCAGAATAATACAAAAAACTCGGACTTCCGAGTTTTTTTATATTTTATAAATTGTATAATTATTT
>CADBPU010000049.1 GCA_902796635.1 uncultured Eubacteriales bacterium
AACTTTGCTTTCAGCACTTCCAGGTGCAGCAGCAATTGCTATAAGGATTGACGGTGTTCAACATGAATTTTCAACAATTAAAGGTGTTGCAGAAGATGTTATTGATATAGTTTTGAATATCAAAAGTTTGGCGATCAAAACAACAAGTTTGGATCCAAATTTTGAAACAACTTTGTACATCAAAAAATATACTGCTGGTGAGGTTAAAGCAAGTGATATAGAACCAAATCCAGAAGTTGAAATACTTAATCCAGATTTGCATATTTGCACAATGGAAGATGCAAGTTTTGAAATGGAAATAAGAGTTGGCAGAGGCAGAGGATATGTTCCAGCAGATGTCAACAAAACAAAAGTAACTGATGCAGGTTGGATTGCAGTTGATTCAATCTACACACCAGTTAAAAAAGTTAATTACAACGTTGAAAATGCACGTGTTGGTCAAAGCATGGACTATGACAAACTCACCATTGAAGTGGAAACCAATGGTACATTCTCTTCTCGTGAAGTCACAAGTCTTGCAGCAAAAATTATTCAAGACCACACACAACTTTTTGTTGACCTTGTTGAGAGTATGAAATCACTAAATGTTTTGAAAGCAAGAGAAGAAGACAAACAACAAAGAGTTCTTGAAATGAGCATTGAAGATATGGAACTTTCAGTTCGTAGCTTTAATTGTTTGAAGAGAGCAGGTATCAACACTGTTGAAGATTTAACAAAAAGATCAAAAGAAGATATGTTAAAAGTAAGAAATCTTGGACTTAAATCTCTTGAAGAAGTTATTCAAAAACTTGAGAGTTATGGCCTAGGATTAAGAAATGATGAGGAGTAAGATTTATGGCAGCAGTAAAAAAATTGGGAAGACCAACTGATGAGAGATTGGCAGTTTTAAGAAATCAAGCAACAACACTCCTTTGGACCGGAAAAGTTGAAACAACTTTGGAAAAAGCAAAAGCAGTAAGAAGCTATGCTGAAAAACTTTTGACACTTGCAATCAATTCTTATGAAGATACTGTAAAAGTTACAAAAGAAGTGGTAAATGCAAAAGGTGAAAAGAGTAAAAAAGAAGTTTTGAATGATGGACCAAAGAAGCTTGCTGCAAGAAGAAAACTCATGGCAAGTCTATATGATGTTCAAGAACAAAAAGCAGAAAAAGAAAGCAAAGCTGCTTTTGAAAAAAGAACAGCAGAAGTTGCACATCCACTTATTGAAAAGATTTTCAATGTTTATGCACCAAAATATGCAAAACGTAAAGAAGAACTTGGTCAAGGCGGTGGCTATACAAGAATTTTGAAACTTGGCGCAAGACGTGGCGACAATGCAGAAATGGCACTTGTTCAATTAATTTAATAATAAAAATTTGCAATCAAATGATTGCATTTTTTTATTTATATTAAAAATATTACTTATAACTTTTGACAATAAAAATTATTAATTATATAATTAATAATGATAAATTGGGTAAATAGTTTCACTTTATAATTTTATTTTATTAATTATTTCAATATACTTTTACTAAAAATGTACAAACTATAAATCAAAAGAGGAGGCCTTATGGCAAAAAAGACAAAAACTTTTATTCCATTAAATCAAATGACAAGAAAAGATAAAATTATTCATTTCTTGAAAATATTTGGATTTAGTTTTGCTGGACTTATGGCTGTCCTTGCAGGAATAGTTTTATATGTTTGGGCAATAGGTGGATTTAATCCACCATATGAGCCACTTTCATCTTGGGCTTTTTCTCAGGCAGAATATGTTATTGACGGGAACAAAGTCATTGATTTGGATGAAGATGGCAATCAAAAATTTGATGGAAACGGAAATTTAATATACGTCAATCAATTTGACGAAGAAGAAAATCCTATTTACGAGTCAGTTTTAATTGTTCCAAATGAAGGGTGCACGGAACTTGATGCAGAAGTCAGTATTTCATTTTCTTCAAACCCAAGCAGTCCAATCATTCAACTTGTTGAAGATGACAATGTAATTGCACTTGATAAAGAAGAAGGCGAAGAAGAAGGTGCTTATCATTTAAGATACAGCGTAAAAATTAATTCACCTATTTATGTAAAGCCTGTAACAACAGAAGTTGATGGCAAACAAATAAATCTTGGTGGTTGGTCAATGCTTACTGCAACACAAGGATTGCTTCAAACAAGTTGTTGGGTATTTGTTGATGTTCCTGCTGATGCTATTGAATTGACACTTGATAACGCAAGTAATTTTACGACTTTTGAAGATGAAAGCGAAGTTGAATATTATAACGTATATCCAAATTCTCAATTAAAAATATCAAATGCATTACTTCCAGTTTCTTCAAATATTTTACCAAAAAGCAATGTTCCACAAACAAAAGGAACCACAGATTTTAGACTTTCAAAGGTTGTTTATTACGAAGTTTCAAACACAGAAATTGCGCAAATAAGCAGTGATGGAGTTATTACTATAAGTCCAGGCAAAGAAGGACAAAGTTTTTCTATCAGCGCTTATGCAATTTCACAATATAACAATTTGCAAAAAATGCCATCTCTGCAAGATTTTGTTGATGACCCAAATCGTGATCCATCAATTCCACCAGAGCAATTATATAAAAAAGCATTCAACAAAATTTGCATAAATTCAAATGTTCTTAATTTCAAAATCAATGAAATTGAGGTTGAATCAATAACTGCCGGCAATAAAACTTGGGCAACTCCAAATTATGCTGTGTTTGAACAAGGAACTATAAAGTATTCAAACAAAATCACAGTAAATAACCAAACAAGAGATATGACAAGTGCAGATGTCTCAAAAAATAATTACTATGTCAATTTAATTTTGACAGATACTGTTGACGATAGTTATAAGAGTGCATTAATCAGTAAGATTAAAATGGCAGTTGTTTATCAAGGAGAACCTGCTACAACTCCAATTGAAAGTATTACTGATATTTATCAAATGAGAATAAACGGCAATCAAGTCGTTAATGCTGAAAAATATATTTATTTGGAAGAAATAAGCACAGGTTCTTATAAATATGTAATAAGTCAATATGCTCAAAATGATTTCTATTTTGTATTCTATTATCAATTTGAAGATGAGCATATCATCTATGATTATATCCCATTCACAATTAGCAAAGTTGCTGTTGATGATGTAGAAGTTGCAGAAACAGCGATATACTTGAATTATGAAGAAGAAGAAACTGAAATTTATTCTCTTGCAAATTTTGCACATATATATCCAAACAACACAACATATAAAGATATCTTATATTTTGTGCCAGAAGATGCAAATTTAGTTGAAGTTGATTCAAGTATAAAAACCAAAATCGATGATGTGATATATGTTGCAGTTGGAGTTAAAGACGAAGAAAGCGATGTATATGATTATACAAAACTTTTGGCAGTAGACACGGGAAAAACTACACTTATTGCTGTTGTGTTGAGAATTGTTCCAGAAATTAAAGAAAATGGAACTATTGAATATAAATATCTTGTTGAAAACGGAAATATTGTTTGGGAATATTATAGCGATTCTGTTACAGTTGATATAACAAAAGACGTTGTATTTGAAGATGATTTGGAACTTGACACGGAAAATTGTGTTGACCTATGTGAAGAACCATCATCAACAGCAGAAGAACAAGAAGTTAATTTGTATCTTGAAATATATCAAGGCGGAAAAGCAAGTATCAAAATTCATTATGACGGAAAAAGTGAATACTTAGATTCTCAAAGATTAAGAATCGTGCCTGTTTTGAACAGCGACACAACTGTTGCTTCTGTTGACAATATAGATAACACAACAGATGGTGTATATTCATTTGAATTGCTTGCAAACAATATTGGTATGATAAAATATCAAGTTATTTACAGAAGTAGCGAAGGTGAGTCAGCAATTTATAGTATTGGATTAAAAGTACTTTCTATTGACCTTGTTGGCATAAATTTGAGTGCTGAAAATAATGAAATAGGCATCACTTTGGAGACCACAGGTCAAAAAGTAACAGGGTACAAATGGAACGATATAGAAATTGAACTTGATTACAATTCTCCAAAAGCAACAGTAAATTACGAATTAAGAGTTTATGCGTTGCCACAAGATTTTGATGAGAGTTTGCTTGCATTGTTTGAAAACAAAGAATATACACAAGAAATTGATGGTTTAGATTCAAGCATCAACACAATTCAAAAATTTATAAGCATGTTGTCATTGAGCAGTAGTTATATCACTGTTGATAATGTTGGAGATGCAGAAAAAGATGCAGATATCATTATTGGTGAATTAAAGTTTGGATATAAATTCAAATCATTAAATCCAAATGGTCAAACAAAAGTTTTGATTGTTGCGGAATCATTAAATGGTATTTGTAGTAATCCATTACTTGTAAATATAAATATTCCAACAATTACTGTAAAATATGGAAATGAAAACAAGTCAAGCACAATTTATGTGCAAGGAAATTTGACTTCAATTGACACTATTACAGGTCAAACTCAAAATGCAATCACACCAGCAGATAAAATAGATATTTATTCTAGCGACGAAAATACAATAGAAATTGTTACTGAAATAAATGAACAAGAATACGATATAAGTCAATTAATTAATTTTAGATTTGAAAATCAAACGGTAGATGGTGTAGTCAAAACAAGTACAAACAGCGGAGCAAGCATAGAAGACCACTTGATTGCTTTTGTTGATATAAGCGGTAAATTTACAGAAAAAATTATTGCTTATACTGATTTTGGCTATATCAATACAGAATTCTATACTTATACATTAAAACCAGATTACAAAATTGTTTCAACAAATGAAAGCATAAAAGTTTATGAAACCCCTGTTTTGTTGAATTTGTTTGATGGAATAATTTATATAACAAATGGCAATTTTAATTCATCTTTAACAGAAGCAGTAAAAGGTAATAAGTTATATCTTCCAGAAGATTTTGTTGAATCTGTTGATGAATTGTTAACATTAAATAATTTTGAACAAGAGTTCTTAGATTTGTTCAAATATAGTGATACTGTTGATGATAGTGAATCGTATTACCACATATATTGCAATTTAAGCATAGCAAGTGCAACAAATAGTGGTGAATACTCAGTGGTAAATTCAATAAAAATAAAATTGCATTATGGCGATCATTCAACTGTTTATGTAAATTTGGAAACACCAGCCGATTATCGTTTGCAAACAATTATTAATGTAAGACCTGGTATATTGGAAAAGTTTGATTATAATAACGATACAGAACAAAGCATAACTGCAAGTTTAATTGATAACGAATATCAATTTGATCTTGCCGGTAAATTACTATTTACTGATGCTGATGAAAATTACTTGCCAAATGGTAGCAGTGATTTTGAAGTGAATTTAAGTGATATCAAAATTGCTATAACAAACAGCACCAATGAAGATTTATTATTCTACAAAGATAATGATGATACAAATATAATTGGTCATATAAAACTTGAAGAACAAGATTATCAATATCAATCAAATTCACAAGAAGGTTATAAACAATATTATATCAAGACAAAAGATTCATCAATCATTGAAGGCAAAAACTATTATGAAAAAGTAAACGGCGTATTTGTTATAGTTCAAAGTCCACAAGATGCTGAAAAACAAAATTATTACGAAATTGTTTACAGCAATCAAGACTATTATGCATTTGTAGATTCATATTATGTTGAAATAGATTCAAGTTTGACTAGTGAAGAATTTGTATCTAGATATTATGAATTAGATAATGAAGGTAATTATGTTCTTGCAAGTGTATACAAATCAAGTAATCAATATTTCTATAAATGTAAATATCAACATATAGAAGAAGGTCAAGACATCACAGGAGCATATTTACAATTTGAAATAACATTGCATGTGGAAAAAGATGAAAACGATAAAATAACTATATGCAAAGTTATTGTTGATGAAAATATTAAAAATCTCAATGACTCAATCAATTTGACATTTGCAATAGAAGTTAGGATTAAAAACAACAAGACAAATATGTCTACAACAAGCATTTATGATGAATTTTTCTACAAACTTGTATTTGTTGGTTATGAAAACTAAAATATTAAAAAAGCGTATCAATTCGATGCGCTTTTTTTTGTGCATTTTTTATGTTAATATGATTTATATTAAAGTTTATTTGCTTTTTGTTTTATTATTTTATATAATAAATATGCTTGACATAAGTCAAGGAGAAATATGAGATTTAGAGACAGCTATGATAAAGACACGCAGATGTTAAATATTCATGAAGGTCATAGGATAAGGTTAAGAAAACGTTTGGAAGAAAGTAATTTTGCAAATGTTGACGACTATCAATGTCTTGAATATTTATTGACTTTGTGCGTAAGAAGAAAAGACACAAACGAATTAGCACATACATTAATCAATACTTTTGGCAGTTTGGCAAATGTTTTGGAAGCATCTATTGAAGATTTGCAACTTGTTAAAGGCATAACTTATAACATGGCATATTTTTTGCACTTCTTGCCACAAATTTTTGCAAAGTACAAATTGAGTAAAAAAACCGCAAAACCTGTTCTAACTTGCCCACAAGATATTTTCAATTATTTGGGTGAGTGTATATATCATTTGCCTAATGAAGAGTTTTACTTGATTTGCATGGATAACAGCAACAAGGTTATTTGCAAAACAGAAATTGCAAATGGTGGAAATTCACAAGTGGCAATAGACACAAGAAAAATTGTCAAATATGCACTCAAAGCAAGAGCAAATAAAGTTATTTTATTGCATAATCATCCAACAGCAAGTTGCGAGCCAAGCGAAGAAGACATAGCAACAACAAAAAGATTGTTTTTTGCATTTCATATTGATGGTATTTATCTTTTTGACCATATGATTGTAAATAATGAAGAGCATTATTATAGTTTTGCTCATGAAGGATTAATCGAAAAGTACGAAAAAGAAAGTGAAAATTTATTTAAGAGTGAAGATTGACAATAAGGAGATAAATTATGGAAAAATTAGAGAATTTAGACAAGATTGTAAATTTATGTAAAGGTAGGGGATTTATATTCCAAGGCAGTGAAATCTATGGTGGTATGGGAAACACTTGGGATTATGGTCCAATTGGTATAGAACTCAAAAACAATGTCAAAAGAGCATGGTGGAAAAAATTTGTGCAAGAAGCCGACAACAGTTTTGGTGTTGATGCTGCCATACTTATGAACAGCAGAGTTTGGGACGCAAGTGGCCACACAGCATCTTTTTCTGACCCAAAAATGGACTGCAAAAATTGTAAAACACGTCATAGAGCAGACAATTTGATTGAAGACTATAACAAAAAACATGGTGTAGAGAATATGGCAGTTGATGCAATGAGCAATGAAGAAATGCAAGCATATATTACAGAGCATCAAATCAAATGTCCAAATTGTGGCAAATGTGATTGGACAGAAATCAAAAATTTTAATTTAATGTTTTCAACCAAACGTGGTGTAACAGATAGTAATCAAGATGTTATTTATCTTAGACCAGAAACAGCACAGGGTGAGTTTGTAAACTTTTTGAATGTGCAAAGAACAACTCGTGCAAAAGTGCCTTTTGGTATTGCACAAATTGGTAAGGCATTTAGAAACGAAATCACACCAGGTAATTTTATTTTTAGAACGATAGAGTTTGAACAAATGGAGCATCAATTTTTCTGTCATGAAAAAGATGGAGAAAAATATTATAACGAATATAAACAAAAAGCATGGGATTTTGCAACAAGTGTTGGATTAAAGCCAGAACATTTGAGATTTAAGGACCACGACAAACTTGCTTTTTATGCAAAAGCGGCTTGTGATCTTCAATATCTTTTCCCTATGGGTTGGAACGAACTCAATGGTATCCATAACAGAACAAATCATGATTTATCAAGACATCAAGAGTTTAGTGGTAAAAGTATGTTGTATCTTGACCCAATAACCAACGAAAGATATGTTCCAAATGATATAGAATATTCTATTGGTTGTGATAGATTAATTCTTGCACTCCTTTGCGAAGCGTATGATGAAGAATTGCTGGAAAATGGCGAAACACGTATTGTTATGCACTTTGCACCACATATTGCACCATACAAGGTTGCAGTTTTGCCACTTCAAAAGAATTTGAGTGAAAAGGCAAGAGAAGTTTTCAAAAAATTGCAAACAAAGTTTATGGCAACTTATGATGAAGCGGGCAGTATTGGTAAAAGATATCGTCGTCAAGATGAAATTGGAACACCATATTGTGTTACCATTGATTTTGATAGTTTGGAAAAAGATACAGTCACAGTTCGTGATAGAGACACTATGAAACAAGATATTGTAAAAATTGACGAACTTGTTGATTATTTGCAACAAAAACTTGGGTTATAATTATAATATAGGAGATAAGTAGTTATGATTATTGATGAAATAAAAAAAGCAAATATGCAAGCATTAAAAGAGCATAATGATGCACTTAGAACTGGTTATAGTATGCTTATGAATAAGTATATGCTTGCTGGCATAGAACTCAAAGCACAAGGCAAAGAAATTGGCGATACAGAAATGATTCAACTCATTCAAAAGTCAATAAAAGAACTTGAAGAAGAAAAAGAAATCTATGAAAAAGCTGGCAGAGAAGAAAGTGTTAAATCAATAGAGATTCAACAAGAAGCACTTAAAGTATATTTGCCAAAAATGATGTCAAAAGAAGAAATCAAGGCGGAAATTTTGAAACTTGATGACAAATCAATTGGCAATGTCATGAAACATTTCAAGATCAATTTTGCCGGCAAATGTGATATGAGAGATGTTCAAGAAGTATTAAAAGCACTATAAATTTTTATTTTATAATTTTTAATTATAAAAATTAAAGGTATATTGATGAGTAAAAAAAAGAAAATTTTAATTATTATATTTTCAATACTTTTATTTATTATTTCAAGTTGTTTGCTAAGTTTATACTTTCTTTTTGTTCATCATTATAAAGGAACAGAAAAAGTTGATATCTGGCATGAGACTGATGAATTCAAGATTGAAAATATCACAACAATTCAAAAACAGAAAGATAGAGATTTTGTTATATTGAATTTGGCAGATATTCAAATGTGTGATTTGGAAGATATTTTTAGAATGCCCATCATATACGATGAAATTTCATATTTAGTAAAAACATCAAAACCAGACTTAATAACATTGACTGGCGACCAAACTTGGAGCAATGAAAACTTGATAAGTTTGAAAACCATAATAAAATGGCTTGATGGGTTCAAAATTCCTTATGCTCCAGTCTTTGGTAATCATGATTATGGTAATCAAAAAAATTCATCAACAGCAGAACTTAACTATTGTTGTGATTTGTATGAAAACAGTAAATATTGCTTATTTAAGCGTGGTCCATCAAATTTGGGTACATTAGGCAATTATGTCATCAACATTATGGAAGATGAAAAAGTTTATAAAACATTATATATGATTGATGCTGGCTATGAAGATATGATAACAGATGAGCAAATTGCTTGGTTTAAGTGGAATGCTGATGGTATAAAGCAAGCAAATGGTGGAGTTTACTCCCAAGGTATGTGCTTTATGCACAAGCCCATTCCTGAATTTAGAACAGCATATATGGAGTATTTATATGATAGCAGTGAAGTTGAAGCAATAACTGATGTTCATGTGCATTATTCATTATATGGAACAGAACAGAATGGCTTTTTTGAAGTTGCAAAAGAGTGTAATGTTTTAGATATCGTTTGCGGTCACCAACATGGCAACAATTTCACAATCAAGTTTCAAGGGATACGTCTTACATTTGCATTAAAAACTGATGAACTTGGTGGTTTTTATGAAGATAAGTATATATACTTAAATGGTGCCACGGTTTTTACTTTGAATGAAAATGTGAATATACAAAACATCTTTGTTGATAGAAATAAGTATAAAATTTAGTATAATATAAAAAAATTTACGTGAAATATAAATAAAATTGCAATATTTTGATATTATAAAAATAAATAGCAATAAAAAATACAAAGGAAACATTTATGAATTATCATTTTTTTGATTATAAATACAATATAGAAAATTTTCAATCAGATTTATTTAGTGTACCACACATAATTTTTATAGTTTTATCATTTTTGTTGGTACCAACAATTTCAATTCTTTTAAGAAAAATAAATCATAAAAAAATAGACAAATTTATAAAGATATTTTCAATTGCATGGGTTGTTTTGGAAATTGTAAAAATTACATGGGAAAGTTATTGGGATATCTCAACTGGTCGCGGATTTAATACTGGTGGTATTCTTCCACTTTACACATGTTCGCTCTTTATATATACTATGCTGTTTGCTGCATGGAGCAAGGGCAAAGCAAAAGATTATTCACTTGCATTTATCACAACAATCAGTTTGATTAGTGGGGCAATTGGCATTGTTCAATGCAATGGATTGAATTATTATCCATTTTGGACATTTGGAGGATTTTATTCAATGTTTTTCCATTTGTCTATGTTTGCAACAGGTGTGTTTTTACTATTTACGGGTTATAAAAAACTTGAATGGAAAGACATGATAAAAGCATGGGTTCCAATGCTAATTTTATCCGTTATCGCTAGCCCAGTAAACTATGAATATGGTGCTGACTATATGCAAATTTATGAAGGTTCAGGAATTCCATTTTTCAGCACACTTTCCGGCATACTTGCAGACCATGGTTTAAGATTTGTCTTTACAGTCATCATGCTTATAACATACATTCCACTCACACTTGTAATAATAGGTCCAGCAAAATTAGTGTATTTCATAAATAATAAAAGAAAAAATAAATTGCCAAATAAAAAACTGGAAGAGATATCAAATATAAACCAATAAAAATTGCCGATAAAATCGACAATTTTTTTATTTTATTTAGTTATAATTAAAACAATATTTTTGATATTAATATTATTACAATTTTAGTGTAATATGATAAGTAGGATTATAATTAATAACAATCCAATTATCACAAAGTCCAAAATCAATCTCTCACGTCTTGATGATTTTTCTTCTGGTGTCAAAACTTTGTGATGAACCGACTTGACATCTTTTTTTGGTTGTTTTGTAAAGAAATTTGTCTTTATTTTTTTGTCTTCAACTTTTGTGTCATTATTAAATTCTTCTTGCTTTTGTACTTTCTCTTTTGCTTGCTTTTCTGGTGCATAGTCGCCAGTGTTTACTTTTTTATGTTTTTTTTCTTCTTTGGCGCGTTTTTTAGCTTCATATCTTTGTTTTCTGGCTTCTTCTCTTATATATTCATCTCTTTGTCTATCAAAGCCAAATTTGACGTCATAAATGTATTTTTTGTCTTTATCTTTAAGCGTATCATAGGCAAGATTGAGTTCGGCAGTAATATTTTCCGCTTCACGCTTATTGCCCTTGTATGTGTCTGGGTGATATTGTTTTATTTTGTTCAAATATGCATTACGAATTTCCGTTTCTCCTGCAAAAATACTTATCCCCAAAAGTTTGTAATAATTTACTGTTTTTGCCATATCAACCCCCAAATCTTATTCCTACAAAAAAATTATATTTCATTTTGTCATATTTTGCAATATCTTTTTTTATTTTTATTCAAAAATTACCAATCTTCTTTGCCCTTTGTGTAATCTTTTATATCATCATAATAATCAAAATACTTTTCTTTGAATTTTTTTATATTTGCATCTTGATTATTCTTTTTGGTCTTTTCTGTTTGAGATTTAGTAATTATAACTTTTTTTTCTTTTTTTCTAAATATCATAATTATATTATACAATATAATTTGATTTTTACAAAAAAAATAGATTGTATTTTTGTTTGTTTATTTTATGAATTAAGATATAATATAAATATAATGGAAAATATAAAAGACGGTGAAAATTGGTTAAAAATAGATAATGCTGGATTGATATATCCTTCTGCTAGTAGCGAAAAGTGGAACAACGTGTTTAGAGTTAGTGCATATCTAAAAGAAGATGTAGACCCAAAGGTTTTGCAACAAGCCCTAAATATTGTTATTTTAAGATTTCCTAATCTCGATGTGGCAATTCGCAGGGGATTTTTTTGGTATTATTTTCAAAGCTTAAATGAATATCCAAAAGTACAAGAAGAAAAGACATATCCTTGCAGACGTATGGAATTAAATTCAAAAAAACATCTTTTTAGAGTGTTATATTACAAAAATAAAATAAGCTTTGAAACGTTCCATTCACTTACTGACGGCAATGGTGCAATCAACTTTTTGAATTGTTTGATTTGTTGCTATCTCAATTTGCTTGGCGCAGAGATTAATGAAAAAGAATTAGAAATAGATTACAAAGACAAGCCAAGCATGGAAGATATTGAAGACAGTTTCAAGCGTTTTCAAGATGATAGCGGCAATGGCAAAAGGTTGAGTAGAAAGGCATATCAAATTTATGGAACGCCAGAACAAAACGGCAAACTTAATGTTATATCTGCTGTTTTGAGTGTGAACAATTTGCACCGTGTTGCAAAGCAAAACAATGCAACAATAACACAATTTTTGGTTGCATTATATGCAAAAGCGATTTTGAATTACAAGGAATTTACTTTGCAAAAAAAGAGACCTGTTGTCATCAGTGTTCCCATCAATTTGAGAAAATTTTTTGATAGCAAAACTCAAAGAAATTTTTCAAGTTGGATTGACATTGTTTTCAGTGAAAAAAACAAGTATGAAGTTCCAGATTTGATTGAAATAACAAAACAGCAAATGTCAGTTGTCAGCAAAGAATATTTGCAAAAAAATATCAATACAAATGTAAGCACAGAAAAGAATATTTTTGTTAGAATAATGCCATTGTTTATCAAAAAACTTGCTTTGCAATTATCTTACAAATTTTTTGGCGAAGGTTCATACACAACAGTTCTCACAAATCTAGGGAATGTTAAAACGCCCGCTGGTTTTGAAAAATATGTTGATAGATATGAATGTTTGCTTTGCAAAAGTATTATTAATGCAATCAATATTGGAGTTGTTAGTTTTCAAGACAAAATCTCAATAACTTTTACTGGCGCAATAAAAGAACATTTTATTGAAAGAGAGTTCTGTAAACTGCTTAAAAGTTATGGCATTGATATACAAATTTACACAAATATAAAATAGTGAGATTATATCTCAATAATACAAGGAGAATTGATGAGACATTGTGATAAATGTGATGTTGATATTATGGATGATGTAAACAATTGTCCACTTTGTGGCAGAGATATTTCAACAAAAGATAGCGTTGAAAGTTTTTTGTGTTATCCAGACAACAAGATTTGGCAAAGTAAAAGAAACACATTGATAAACTTTGCATTTTGGGCGTCTATAATAGGTATGCTTATAAGCATTTTTGTGGAGTGGCTCATATTCAAACAAATCAGATATAATTGGTATGTTATCACAGGTGTTGCAATGTTTGTACTTACTGTGATTTTGCCGTTAAAATTCAAATGGAGTTTTTCATTTGTTTGCACATTTATTGGACTTTGCATTTGTGGATATATTTTGTTTTTGGAATTATTTACCAATTCTTTTGGTTGGGGACTTTATATAACAATACCATTTTTCATAATGTTTATGGCTTTATATTCAACGTTTATCACAGTTTTAAGAAATTATTACAAGGGTTTTGACTTTGTGGTTTGCTTGCTTATTTTTTCTATACTTAGCATTGCAGTCTTTATGTATAACATACTTTCAGGTGGTTTGATGTGGCCAAGTTTGGTTGCATTTTTGACATCTATAACCTGTTTTATATTCATTTTAATATTTAGGTTCAAAAGTGTAAAAAAACAACTTGAAAAGAATTTCTTTATTTAATAAAAATAGGAATGTGTTTATGAATTGGTTAAGTATTTTGCTGATTGTGAATTATTCTCTGTGTCTAGTATTTATTTTAGACATGATTTTTGTCAGCAAAAAAAAGCCAGAAAGAATTATTGCTTGGATTATTCTTATGATGGTTCCTTTCATCGGCTTGTTTATTTACATAATTATTGGCGCAGGTCTTAATAGTTTTTCAAAACGTATGATAAAGAAATTTGAACTATCAAGCAATGTTTATAACGCACATATAAAAAATCAAATAAAAACATTAAAAGAACAAGATGAACCAAAATCATATCCGGCAGAATACAAAGATTTGATTTTGTTAAATCTCAATTATGCTGACAGTATTTTTTCAAAGAATAACAATATGCAATATTTTCTTGATGGCAAATCTGTTTATGACTCATTGATAGAAGATATAAAAAATGCTCAGGCATCAATTCATTTAGAATTTTATATTTTTGCAAATGATAAAACAGGAAAAAAACTTATCAAACTTTTAACACAAAAAGCAAAAGAAGGTGTTGAAGTTAGAATTTTATATGATGCCATCGGTAGTTTTCATACAAATAGTTTTGCGTTTAGAAAATTCAAAAAAGCGGGTGGCAAAGTCAATGTGTTTTTTCCACCATTTATGAATATCAAATTTTTGAATTTCAAAGCCAATTACAGAAATCATAGAAAGATTTGTGTGATTGATGGGAAAATTGGATATACAGGTGGTTTTAATATTAGGGACGACCACATGGGTGAAATAAAACGTCTTGCTCCTTGGCGTGATACATCAATACGTATTGTTGGTGGAGCAGTTCACTCGTTTCAAAATATATTTTTGTCTGACTGGCGTTTTTCTTCAAAAGATAGTTCAACTCCTGAATCTTATTTGAATGCAAAATATTTTCCAAATATAAAAACAACGCCAGATGAATATAACGTGCCTATGCAAGTAATAACTTGTGGGCCAACAAGCAGAAGTGAACAGATAAAGACATGTATGATAAAAATGATGACATATGCCAAAAAGAGCATTAAAATTCAAACACCATATTTCATACCTGATGATTCTTTTATTGATGCAGTAAAACTTGCACTACTTAGTGGAGTAAAAGTTGAATTGATGTTTCCAAAAAAGATTGACCATTGGCATGTTCATTTTGCAAGTTTAAGCCATATCAATGATTTGTTGAGATATGGACTTAAAATATATGTATATAATGGTTTTATTCATAGTAAAGTTTTGCTTGTTGATGATGAAATCATCACGCTTGGCAGTTGTAATATTGATATTCGTTCTTTTTCATTAAATTTTGAAGATAATGTTGTTATATACGACAATCAAAAAGCACTTGAATATTCAACTTATTTTGAAGAAGACAAAAAAAATTGTGAAGAATATACGGAAAAAGTACGAAAAAAGAAAAATATTTTTGAAAAAGTACTTATCAGCTTTTGTAGATTGTTTTCTTCTCTATTATAATTTTGTTGTATCACTTTACAATAACCAAAAATTTATATATAATTTTTATAAGGAGATTTTATGAAAGAAAAAAAGTTTTCATTAAACAGTGTTATTTCAAACAGTGTTGAAGCATTAAAAGGAAATTATAAAAAAGTCTTAGCAGTTTCTATTATGCAATACATGGTTTTCTTTATTACATACTTTCTTACAACTTCATTTTTAATTTCATTTGCAGTGTACGCACTTTTTGTTCCATCAACATTTTTATTTTTGAGTGATTTGCAAAATTCAAAGGCAGAGTGTGTTTTCAAAATTGGCAAAAGTTTGACAACAGCAATTTTGATTTCATTTTTGTATGTTTTTGTGTTTGGCGTAGGATTAATACTTCTCATTTTCCCAGCAGTCATATTCTTTGCAAACTATGGTTTGGTGTTTGAAGAAGCAAAACAAGGGGATAAAGATGTGCTTTCTGCTTTCAAATCAGCAAAAGAGAGCGTAAAGGGCTATAAAGGAAAAATGTCATTGTTATGTCTTACATTCTTATTACTCTTTATTTTGTTTGTTGGTTTTGGAATTTTGGTTGCTTGGTTATTTAGTTTATTTATTCCAGCACTTACTGTATATTCAAGTTTTATATTAACATTTATCAATGTTCCATTATTCTATTATGTTGGCAGTTTTCTTGGACTTTCACTTTTCCTTATATTTGTTATGCCATTTGAATTTGTTGCAGTTTCAAAAATGAAAGAAGCCATTGAACAAGACAGATTAAAGAAAGAAGAAGTTAAGGAAGAAGATAAAAAGGAAGAGTTGCCAGAAGCAAAAGAAGTAATTGAACTTGGTCAAGAAGAACTCAAAAAAGAAGATGCAGAACCAAAACATGATGATGACAATCCACCTGATTATATATCATAAAATTTAATGGCACAAAACGTGCCATTTTTTATTGCAAAAAACATAAAAATAAATAATTTTTTATAATATTCTTTTGAATATTTTTTTTTGAATAAAAAATACTAAAATTGAGGAGAAAACATGAAAGCAACAGGTGTAGTAAGAAGGATTGATGAACTTGGAAGAATTGTTATACCAAAAGAGATAAGAAGAACGTTAAAAATAAAAGAAGGTACACCACTTGAAATTTTTACGGAAGACAGTGGACAGTTATTATTAAAAAAATATTCACCAATAGTGGAACTTGGAGAACTTGCAAGAGAAGTGTGTGAAAGCATTTTTTTAGCAACTGAACAAAATGTACTTATAGTAAATATGGAAAATGTTATTGCAAGCAGTGGTCCAAATAAAAATACATATCTTGAAAAAACAGTTGATAGCAGGTTAGAAAAACTTATAAATGCAAGAATGACTCAAATTGTTTCAATGAGTGAAGAAAGTATTAGAATTTTTCAAGATAATTACAATATCAAGTTTTATGTTGTCAGTCCAATCATGGCAAATGGTGATGTTTTTGGAGCAATTATTATTTTTGACGAAAAAAATGATTTGACAGATTGTGAAAAAAAGATAGCACAATCCTTTGCGGATTATATTGGCAAACAGTTGGGGTGATATGACACAATCAAAAAATGGATTTTTGAGTGGAGCAATAATTTTGTTTTTTTGCAGTATTGTTTCAAAAGCACTTGGCGCTTTATACAAAATTCCACTCTTAAAAATTCTTGGAACAACAGGGCTTGGAGAGTATCAAATGATATTATCAATTTATGCTCTCTTTTTGGTTATATCTTCAAGTGGTATAACAATAACACTAAGTAAATTAATTGCGAGAGAAACCAGATATAAGAATATTAACAATCAAAAAAAATATTTAAGAATTTCTTTTTTAATAACTTTAATTCTATCATCTTTTCTTTCATTAATTTTGATTTCAATATCTCCAATTTTATCTAAATTTCAAAGTTTCAAAGACTTAAAAATATGTTATTTGGCAATAGCACCTGCACTTATTTTTAGTAGTTTGATTGCAGTATTTAGGGGCTATTTCTTGGGTAAAAGAAACATGACTTTCAGTGGTTCTGTGTTGATTGTAGAAGCCGGCTTAAAACTTGTTTTTAGTTTAATTTTGTCTTCAAAATTTGCATACATGGGTGCTACGGGTGCTGTGTTTGGCGCTGTTTTGGGTATAACTATTTGCGAAGTTTTATCACTTCTTTTTATGCTTATTTTGTATTTTTTTAAGAAAAGAACAAAGAATAAAAAATCAATATCACAAATAGTGAAAAATAAATCAAAATATAACAAAACATCAAAGCCACTATCTTTTAACTATCATTTTTTACATTGCCAAAATTCAAGGTATGTATCATACAAAAATGCATTTTTTGAAGTGTTAAAAGTTTCATTTTTTGTAGCATTGCAATCTTGCATTTTTCCACTTGTTGGTGCTATTGATGGCTTGGTTGTTGTGCCTTTGCTTCTAAAAACAGGAATTTCGCAATCAATCGCATACTCACTTTTTGGCATTGAAGATGGTGTTGTTGCCACAATAGTTTCCATGCCAATAGTTGTTGCAACAAGCATTGGTTCTGCATTAATTCCAAACATAAAAAGTCAAAAAAAACCAGACGTCATGATACAAAATGCTCTAAAAGTTGTTTGGTTGATTTCAATTTTTTGTGGCACTTTATTTATTTTCTTTTCAAAAGGAATAGTGCAATTTTTGTATGGCAGTGGACTCACTTCAAAAACGTTTAGCGAATTGACTATTTCAAGTGATTTGCTTAAAATCAATGGCTTTAATATTATTTATATAAGTTTATTAAGTGTTTCAACAAGTATTTTGCAGGGACTTGATAGAAGCAAAATTCCTGTCAAAAACTTGCTTATTGCAAGCATATCAAGGTTTATTGTTTTGGCATTTTGTCTTACAAACAGCACAACAAATATTTATGGCATTGCACTTGCAAACATGGTTTTATATTCCGTTGCATTGATACTTAATTTGAAAGAACTAAAAAGATATGCCAATATATCCTTTTCTATCAAAAACATTTTTCTCTTGCCAACATTTTCACTTGTTTCGGTTTCACTTTCTTTATATTTATTAAAATTGATTCTTTACCCAATTTTATCAACCAAAGTGGCAACCTTACTGATTGTTGTGTCGGTATTAACTCTTTACACTTTACTTTTAGTATCTACAAAAGTTTTGAATATAAAAGATATTTTTGCTTTTAGAAAAAAGAATAATTGATATTGAGTATTGCATACAAAAATCTAATTCACAAATTTAGTTTATTATTTTGAAAAAATATAGTAAAATATGACTATGAAAATCGGAAAGTTTGAAACAAAAAACAATTTGTTTTTGTCGCCAATGGCTGGCTACACTGATGTTGCAATGCGTTATCTTTGCAAAAAATTTGGTGCAGGTCTTACGACCACAGAAATGGTGAGCGCAAAAGGGCTTGTATATGATAGCGAAAAGACCAAGTGGCTACTCAACATGTCGCCATTAGAAGATATAAAAGTTGTTCAACTTTTTGGGCATGAGCCAGATGTTTTTGTCAAAGCAATACAAAACGACGTATTGAAGGATTTTGATATAATAGATATCAACATGGGTTGTCCAGCACCAAAAATTGTCAAAAATGGCGAAGGCAGTTTTTTGATGACAAATCCAAAACTTGCGTATGAAATAGTAAAGGCGTGTGTAAATGCAACAACCAAACCTATAACTGTAAAGATGCGTCTTGGCTACGAAAAAAACAATGCGGTTGAGTTTGCAAAAGTGTTGCAAAGTGCAGGCGCCAGTGCAATTTGTGTGCATGGCAGATTGAAGACGCAAGGATATAGTGGCAAAGCCGATTATGAAGAAATTGCAAAAGTCAAGCAAGCAGTAAAAATTCCTGTGATTGCAAATGGAGATGTTGTAGACAAAGCGTCGTATCAAAATATTTTGGAAATCACCAAAGCCGATGCTGTGTCAATCGGTCGGGCTAGTGTTGGCAACCCACATATTTTTGCAGATATTCTTAATTTAGATATCCCGTACAACAAACTAGAAACCATAAAAGAGCAGTATGAAATGCTACTCAAATACTATGATGAACATTTTGTGATTACTACTATGAGAAAACACATAGTGGGCTATATAAAGGGCAAAAATCTTTCACAAGAAATAAAATTAAAACTCGTAACATCAAATGATATAAATGAAATAATAAATATTTTGAATGATATATTCAAAAACTAGGCCATTTGGCCTTTTTTGTTTGTCAAAAATTTGCATTTAAGATAAAATATAATTAAATTAATGATATAATTTAATTAAATGTCAACATTATAAATGGAGTTATTATGAAAAAAACAATTGAAGATATAGAAATCAGTGGCAAAAGAGTGCTACTCAGGGTGGATTTTAATGTCCCAATGGAAGGTGGAAAAATAACAAGTGATGTACGTATTGTGGAAGCGTTGCCAACAATAAAATATTTGTTGCAACACAACGCAAAACTCATCATTTGCTCGCATCTAGGTAGACCAGATGGCACACCAAACAAAAAATATTCCTTAAAACCTGTGTTTGAAAAACTTAAAGAATATTTGCCAGAATATGACCTTGCTTTTTGCAATGAAGTGATTGGCGAAAAGGCAGAAAAAATGGCAAACAATCTCAAAGAGCGTGAGGCACTACTCCTTGAAAATGTTAGATTTGAGCCGGGCGAAGAAAAAAACGAAGAATATATGATTGATGGTTTATCTAAACTTGCTGATATCTTTGTTTTGGACGCATTTGGCACCAGCCACAGAAAGCATGCTTCAACTTATGGCGTATCAAGCAAACTTCCAAGTGCTATGGGCTATCTCGTTCAAAAGGAAGTTGAAACATTTGAAGAAATTTTGCAAAAGCCACAAAGACCTTTTGTTGCAATTTTGGGTGGTGCAAAAATCAAAGATAAAATTGATGTTGTGAAAAATCTTATTAATAAGGTTGATACAATTTTGATTGGTGGTGGAATGTGTTTCACATTTATCAAAGCCATAAAGGGCGAAGTTGGTGCATCACTTGTTGATGATGAAAAGATTGAGTTTTGCTATGAAATAATTAAAGAAGCAATCAACAAAAAAGTAAAAATAATTTTGCCTGTTGATTTTGTTTGTGCAAAAAATATTGATGATGAAGCTGGTGCAGAAATTTACAAACTTGGCAAAATACCAGCTGACAAAATGGGGCTTGATATTGGGCCAAAAACAATCAAGCTTTTCAAAAAATTTATCAAACGTGCCAAGACAGTTGTGTGGAACGGACCAATGGGCGTTTATGAAAAACTTATGTTCAAGAATGGAACAAGAAGCGTTGCAGAACTCGTTGCAAAAAACAAGCGATGCAAATCTGTTATTGGTGGTGGTGATGTTGTCAGCGCAGTTGAAGAGTTTGACCTTATTGAGAAATTTTCTCATGTTTCAACCGGTGGTGGCGCAAGTTTGAAGTTGCTTGAAGGCAAGGAACTTCCTGCAATTTCCGTTTTGAGCGAAAAGTAGTTAAATGATATATTATCTCAAAAGTGAGGTGTTATGAATAAAAGATTTTTGTTTGTTTGTAATTTCAAAATGAATAGTTTAGATGTTATGGAATATGTCAATGCCATAAAAGATGACCACATTGACAACTTGGTTTTATGCCCTAACTTTTGTGATATAAAAGATTATGCTATTTTGAAAAGAAACGGCATAATGTTAGGGGCTCAAAATGTAAGTGAGTTTTCAGGTGGTGCATATACTGGAGAAGTTAGCGCAAGTATGCTCAAAGAGTCCGGCGCGGATTTTTGCATTATTGGACATAGCGAAAGAAAAAAGTATATGTTTGAGACATTATCTCAAACAAACCAAAAAGCAAAAAGATTGCTGGAAGCAGGAATCACACCAATCATTTGTGTTGGCGAAGATACAGAAAAAGGAGATGACTTTGCAGTAAGATATGTTCTTTTGGAACTCAATGAAGTTTTGAAAGATATTGCCATCTCAAAAGTTATTGTTGCATACGAGCCAATTTGGGCAATAGGCACAGGCAAAGTGCCAAGCAATAGTCATATTCAAAATGTGATTTCAGCAATAAAAAAATATACTGGCGTTGAAGTCTGTTTGTATGGTGGCAGTTTTGGAGAAAATAATTACAAGGAAATTTCAAGTTTGGCTTGTGTTGATGGTGCGCTTATTGGTGGTGCAAGTTTGAAACCAAATTTGATTGTCAAAATTCAAAAAGATTTAAGATAGATTTTGAAAGGAGAACTATTATGAAAAAACCTGTTGCTTTGGTTGTTATTGATGGCTTTGGCATTGGCAAAGATTATGAAGGCAATGCAGTCAAAAAAGCCAACATGCCATATTTTGATTATTTAATGAACACATATCCACACTCAAAACTTGGTGCAAGTGGAGAAGATGTTGGACTTAAACATGGCCAAATGGGTAATAGTGAAGTTGGACATTTGAATATTGGTGCAGGAAGAATTGTCAGTCAAGATATGACAAGAATAGACAACGCCATAGATAATGGCTCATTTTTCAAAAATCCTGCTTTGACAAATCTTATGAACAACTTAAAAAAATCTGGTGGCAATTTGCACATTATGGGACTTATGAGTGATGGTGGAATTCACAGCCATATCAATCACTTGTATGCAGTTATGCAAATGGCAAAAGATTTTGGCGTAAACAAGGTTTTGATTCACTTTTTTGCTGATGGCAGAGATACAGATGTGCATAGTGCAATCGGTTTTGCAAAGCAAATTGAAGATGAAATAAAAAATATTGGCATTGGTCAAATTGCAACGGTTGGTGGCAGATTTTATGGTATGGATAGGGAACTCAAATACGATAGAATCAAAAAGCATTATGATGCCATAGTTTTTGGCAAAGGCGAGCATTTTGATTCAGCACATGATGCCATTAAAAGTAGTTATGAAAAGGAAATTACCGACGAGTTTATTGTTCCTTGTGTTATTGGCGATTATCAAGAATATTTACCACAAGAAAAAGATGGCTTTGTGTTTATCAATTTCAGGAAAGATAGAACAAAGCAAATAACAGATGCTTTGACAACAAAGGGCTTTGATAAGTTTGAAACCAAATGCGCTTTCAAAAACTATGTTTGTATGACAAAGTATGGCAATTTCGATGCAGATGTTGCTTTTGAATTTCATGCGGTAAATAATAGTTTGAGTGAAGTTGTCAGCAAAAATGGCCTTTTGCAAGCAAAGTTTAGCGAGCCAACAAAATATGCACACGTAACATATTTTTTGAACGGTGGCATTGAAGAAGCATTTGCAGGCGAAGATAGATACAAAATACCACCAAAAAATGTCAATACGTTTGATGAAGCCCCAGAGATGAGTGCTTTGGAACTTGCAGAGAAATTCAAAGAAGTGGTTGATATGGATAAATATGACTTTTTGATGTGCAATCTTGCAAATTGTGATATGGTTGGACACACTGGCAATTTCAAAGCAACAGTTATGGCTCTTGAAGCAGTTGACAGGGCTTTGAAAATTATTTGCGAAAGTGTTTTGAGCCATGGTGGAGAACTTATCGTCACAGCAGACCACGGTAATTGTGAAAAGATGCTCAATGATGATGGCACAATTTGCACAACTCACACAACAAATCCAGTTTGGTGTATCTATGTTGGGAATAGAAATGGTGAGATGATTGACGGACGTCTTGCAGACCTATCGCCAACAATCTTGTCTTTGCTTGGCATAAATTATCCAAAAGAATATACAGGGAAAAATTTATTAAAAAAATAAAAAACAAATTTTGAGTTTATTATTTCATTGCATATTGACAACAGCAAAAAAAAATAGTAATATATAAATGTAGGTGAAGTATGATTTTAAGTATTTTTAATACAATTTTCAATACATTGGTTAGAGACGTTGACCCAACAGTAAAAATTATTTTGTGTTGTGCGTTTATATTTTTGGCTGTCTTGTCTCTTATGTGGAGCATAAGACGTAAAAACGACAAAAACCCAATCGCTTGGGGCTGGATGGTGCTTTCAATCATCTCTGGTTGCCTTGCAATTGTTTATTCGATATTTTAATAAAACTGCTATTTGCAGTTTTTTTGTTTTTTATAATTATTTTTTACAAATTATTTTCAATAATAACAAATTATAGTTGAAATATCTTTTTTTTTATGTTATAATGCAAAAGTACAAAAATTAGGGGTTTATTATGTTAAGTTTATTA
>CADBPU010000050.1 GCA_902796635.1 uncultured Eubacteriales bacterium
ACTTGGTGGTGTCAAAAAAATGATTGATGATGGCAGAGTGAGTGAAGATTTGCTTATGCAACTATGTGCTGTTGAAAGTGGACTTGACAGTTTGAAATATATGTTATATAGAGAAGTTGCATTAAACAAAATAGCCAAAAATAGAGATGAAGAAGTCAAGACTTATGTGGAAGAAATTTTGACCACCATAAAAAGATATTAATAATTTTTATTATTAAAAACAAAATTGACTATTGACATCAAGTGTTTGCTATGTTAAAATACAATATGTAAGGGGATAAATATGGATTATCAAATTTGGAAAAAACTTGAAGAATATTTGAAAAACGACAAAGTTTTGCTAATTGAAATTTGCAATGATTATGGCGAAAAAGGCATGATTTATGGAAAGATAAGCAAAAATATTAAAAATGATAGACGTTCTTATGCATTTTATTTCGATGTAAAGACAAAAAAAGGTAAAGAACCTATTATGCTTGATTTGCTTGTTGAAAGACCTGTTATTATGAGAGATGTTCTTTTTGCAAAAAATAAGGGTGAAAAGAAAGCTGAAAATCTTGATAAATTTAATACATTTGATGTTTTGAGAATCATTGACCCTGAAACAGAAAAAACTATTTTCAAAAATCAAAACAAAGCAACATTATTAAAATTTCCAATCAATTCAAAAAACTTCAACATTAATAGCAAAACAAATAAAGAGTGGAAAGAAAAAGATTCAACAAAATTTTTACTTGAAAATATTGGACAATATATAGAAATCAAAAAAGATGATGAAATCTATGGCGGAATTTTGAAATCAGTATATAGAGTGAAAGGCGAAAAAGAAACTTTTGTCACACTTGTTCAATCTTCTCACTATGCTTGTATAAAAACTCTTGGAGATAAGACAAAAATCAAGTCATTTTCAACATTTACTGACAAAAAAACATTAACATGTAGAGAAGAACAAGAGAAGGAATTAACAAAATAATAATCAAAACTGTGATGCCTAGCATTGCAGTTTTTTATAAATATTTATTAGATAATTATATGTGTATTCTTAAATAATTTTGAGAGTGGTAAATACCATGAAATTACCAACAATAGAATTTTTGTTGAAATCTTGAATAAAATATGATATAATACCGAAATATGAAGAAAAAGAGAGCGGGCTTAAATGCCCCAGCAAAAATAGCACTTAGTTTCTTGGGACTTATTTTATTAGGTTCATTTTTGCTTTGCACTCCAATTGCAACAACAACTGGACAGTGGTGGAATTTTACTGATGCATTATTCACAAGCACAAGTGCGGTTTGTGTTACAGGACTTGTTGTTGCTGACACAGCAGTGCAGTTTACCATGTTTGGTCAAATTGTATTGTTGCTACTCATTCAAATTGGTGGTTTAGGTTTTATTTCCGTTTCTGCTTTAATCATTTTGGCAGCAGGCAAAAGATTATCATACAAAAACAGAGTTGTCTTGCAAGAGAGTTTGAATCGTGAATCAAATCAAGGAGTTGTAAAATTATTACAACAAATTGGAATTATTGTTTTTATAACTGAATTTATAGGATTTGTATTACTATTACCAAGTATGATTATAGAGTATGGCACTGATGGCATTTTCAAAGCACTATTCCTTTCTGTCTCTGCTTTTTGTAATGCTGGATTTGATATACTTGGCACAACCGGAACTCAATTTCAAAGTTTGATACCATTTGCACAAAATGTATTTGTATTGCTTCCAATCATGTTTTTGGTTGTCAATGGTGGTATTGGCTACATGGTCATTTTGGAAATTATTGGCAAATTCAAAAAAGAAACAAGAAAGCCATTTTCAATACACGTAAAAATCGTTTTGATTGTAACAACAGTTTTGATACTCGGTGGCGCATTATTATTTGCACTCTTTGAGTGGAATAATCCAGAAACAATTGGCAACATGCCAACATTTGACAAAATAATTAATTCATTATTCCAAAGCATCACACCAAGAACAGCTGGCTTTGCAACAATAGACCAAGCAAAACTTACATCATCAAGCAGAGTTGTTACAGATATATTGATGTTTATTGGTGGCAGTCCATCATCAATCGCTGGTGGAGTAAAAACAACAACAATATTTGTGCTTATAATGTATGCGTTCAGGTCAGCAGGGCAAAAAGGTGACATTGTTATTGGCAGAAAGAGTATTTCAAACAAAACAATTCAAAAAGCTTTGAGAATAGTTGTTTTGGCTGTTATACTTATAATACTAGGTATTATTTCAATAAGTTTAATAGAAATCAACAACCCTGTGGCAAATTCAAGTTCAATTATATTTGAAGTAATATCGGCATTTTCAACAGTAGGAATTACGCTAGGGCTCACGCCAACACTTGCAGTTGCATCAAAAATAATACTGATAACTTTGATGTTTGTTGGACGTGTGGGATTGCTTACACTGACACTTGCGATAAGAAAAAAATCTCGTGATGCGTATGGATTAATTCAATATCAAGATTCACAAATCGTGGTAGGTTAGGAGAAAAATATATATGAAAAAAAATGAAAAAAAAGAAGTTAAAAAAGCAGATTCAAAATCAAAAAAGGTTCAAGTTGTAGAAACCAAAAAAACAAAGCCACAAAATATGGTAAAACCAGAGCCAAAAAAAGAAGAAAAAATCGAAAAGAATCCTATAAAAAGGATACTTGAAAGAGCAGTTAAAGAAAAAAAGGAAACAAAATCAGTGCTCAAAAAATCAATGAGTCAATTTGCAGTTATTGGTCTTGGTCGTTTTGGTATGAAAGTTGCTTTGACACTTGCAAATGATGGCAACGAGGTTTTGGCTATTGATATAAACGAACGAAATATTCGTGAAATTCAAAACTATGTTGCAGGCACGGCCATTGCAGATTCAACTGGTACAAATGTTTTGAAACAACTTGGAATAAAAAATTTTGACTGCGTTATTGTTTGCATTGGAGAAGATTTGCAAGCAAGTATTTTGACTACACTTATCTGTAAAGACTTGGGTGTTCATCTCATTGTTGCAAAGGCAAATAGTGAAGAACATAAAGAAGTGCTTGAAAGAATTGGCGCTGATGTTGTAGTTTTCCCGGAAGACTACACAGGTCAAAAAGTTGCAAAGATGCTTTCGAATCCAAGCGTTAATGAAGTTATGAAACTTACTGACAAGTTCAAAATTGTTGAAATTGCAATACCTGATAGTTGGCAAAATAAATCTATTCTTGAAATTGATGTTAGAAGAAAATATCATGTTTCAATTATAGTTATCAAAAGAGATGACTACGTAATTTATCCAGAGCCAGAAACAGAACTCAAAAAGGGCGACGTATTACTTGTTGCTGGTGAACCAAAACGTATTGAAGAAATCACAAAATATTCAACAGATGTCATCGACGTTGTTCACACACTTTCAAATGGACTATCACTTGATTAATAATTTAAGCACTCAAAATGAGTGCTTTTTTATGCAATTAAAATAACACAAGAGAAATAAGTGATTTCTTATTGTTGATTGGACTCGTATGTGATACAATTGATATATGGAAAAATTACAAAAAGAAAATACACAAGAAAAAGATATAGAAAAAAGTTTGCAAAAAAAATTTCATAAAGATATTTTTTGCAAATTTTGCAAGGCAATTAATGAGTATGATTTAATACAGCCAAATGATAAAATTGCAGTTTGTGTTTCTGGTGGCAAAGATTCTATGCTTATGGCAAAACTTTTTCAAGAACTCAAAAGGCATAACAAAATCAGTTTTGAACTTGTTTTTTTGGTTATGGACCCTGGGTATAATAAAGCGAATAGAGAACTCATCGAAAACAATGCAAAATTACTCAATATACCAATCACAGTTTTTGAAAGCCAAATTTTTGAAAATGTTGAGTCAATAGAAAAGTATCCATGTTATATTTGTGCAAGAATGAGACGTGGCCACTTATATGCAAAAGCAAAGGAACTTGGTTGCAACAAAATAGCTCTTGGCCACCACTTTGATGATGTGATAGAAACCACGCTTATGGGTATGCTATACGGTGGGCAAATTGAAACAATGATGCCAAAATTACATAGTGAAAATTTTGAAGGTATGGAACTAATAAGGCCAATGTATTTGATTAGAGAAAAAGATATTTTGCATTGGAGAGATTATAACAAACTTAAATTTTTACAATGTGCGTGCAAGTTCACAGAACTTTGTGATACTCAGGAAAAAAATAACAAAGAACTCTCATCAAAAAGGAAAAAGATAAAAAAACTTATTGCTGACCTATCAAAAACCGACAAACAAATTGAAAATAATATTTTCAAAAGCACACAAAATGTGAATCTTTCAAAGATTTTGGAATATAAAGATAGACAAGGCAAAAGACATAATTTTTTGGAAGAATATAAATAAAAAAATCCAAATCAAGTATGATTTAGATTTTTTTTGGCAGGCGAGGTAGGCGAACAGCGTGAAGCAAGTTGCCTGTGGCAAGTTGTAGCGACCGTGAGTGAACCAACTTTATGTTGGTGAGTGGATGGGTTGAAGACTGTGAACCATTTGGTTTAAGTCCATAAATAACAATAAAAAAATGCAAAATACTTTATTTTTGCACTTTTTTTGGCAGGCGAGGTAGGACTCGAACCCACGACCAACGGTTTTGGAGACCGCGACTCTACCAACTGAGCTACTCGCCTATATTAAGTTTTTATATTCTTTTTACTTTTGCTATTTTATATATTATTGTTTACGGTAGACACGAGGTCTTCCGGCGGAACATAAAGTTCCTTACGCTTTGGCTAAAACTTGCCACTGGCAACTTTTTTTAACGCATCGCGCCAACTGAGCTACTCGCCTATATAAAATTTGACATTGAAAGAATATTACATTTTTATAAAAAAGTCAATATTTTTTGTCATATTTACAAAATTATAAATCATTATCTTTGATATATTTTCAAAATATGATATAATACTGATACATTAGGGGAAATTATGAACAACAAAAAAATTGAAATTAGAAATTTGAAAGGCACTTGTGATTTTGCGCCAGAAAAACAAATGATAAGAAATCAAATTATTGATGTACTTAAAACTAATTTTGCAAAGTATGGCTATTTGCCACTTGAAACACCTATCTTAAATGAGTTTGATTTGCTTAAATACAAATATGAAGATGGCGCTGAAATTTTGAGTGAGATTTACAAATTGACTGACCAAGGTAAAAGAGACTTGGGACTTCGATACGATTTGACAATACCATTTTGCAAATTTATTGCACTTAACAAAGATTTAACTATGCCTTTTAGAAGATACGAAATTGGCAAAGTTTTTAGAGATGGCCCAGTAAAAGCAGGCAGAGCAAGAGAGTTTTCTCAATGTGATGTTGACGTTGTTGGTGTTGATGGTAGATTTGTTGAAGTTGAACAAATGCAACTTGTTGCAAATGTTTTTAATCAACTTGATATAGATATTGAAATCAAGTGGAATAACAGAAAACTTATGGTTGGTCTTTTGGAAAAGTTTGGATTGAAGGACGAAAAAGTTGATGAAGCAGTCAGTTTACTAGATAGAATTGAAAAAATTTCAAGAAAAGAACTTGTTGAAGAATTTGAAAAGATTGGTATAAATGAGCAAAAAGTTGATGAAATTTTGACAGAGTTTTCAAAAGATTTGCAAGAATATGTTGAAAAGTATAAAAGCACTGAAAATATTAATTTGCAACAAGGTGTTGCCGAATGTGTTGAATTGCAAAAAATAATAAACAAAGTTGGGCTTGAAAATGTTTGTAAATTCAGTCCAAAACTTGCAAGGGGATTAAGTATTTACACAGGAACAGTATTTGAGTTTTTTGACAGAGAAAAAAGAATAACATCATCTCTCGGTGGTGGTGGCAGATATAATAAAATAATAACTGGCTTTATGGATAATGGCATAGAATATCCAGCAGTGGGTCTTAGTTTTGGAATGGAACCAATTTATTATATTTTATCTCAAAACAAAACAGAAAGCATGGTTGATGTTTTGGTTGTGCCTATGAATACCGAAATAGAGTGCATGCAACTTGCAGAGAGTTTGAGAAAAGTTGGTGCAAGGGTTGTTGTTGAACTTTCTGGCAGACGAGTAAAAAAAGCATTTGATTATGCAAACAAACTTGGCATAAAATATGTTATGGTTGTTGGAGAAGACGAACTTGCGTCTCAATTATATTCAATCAAAGATATGGAAAAGGGCGAGCAAGAAAACCTAAAATTAGAAGAAATTTTACAAAAATTAGCAAAAAAAGCATAAAAAACAATAGAATTGAACAAAAAATGTATATTTTTAATAATATTCTATGTTTAGGAGGTATTTATGCCATCAGGTTCTCATGGCGGCGGTGGCGGTGGTGGCCACTTTGGCGGTGGCGGTTTTGGTGGAAGCCATTTTGGTGGTGGAAGTGAAGGAAGCCACTTTGGCGGAAGTTATTATCATGGTCCCAGACGTCCGGGCAGAGCTCCAATAGTATTTCATTACTTTTATTGGGGCGGAACAAGATATGTTATAGAAAACGATGATAGAGCAAAAATAAGGTCAAAGATTTTTTCTGCCGTTGCAGTATTTTTCATTATGCTCTGCTGTTTGTTTGTTATCTTTGCGTCTATTTCTAATGTAAATAAAATCAAAAAAGATTATTTATATTATCAAGATATGATTGCATATGCAGAAGAACACCCTGACTATATGATAACTGGAAAAATTCAAACAAAATATTATAATGAAGATGCTGGAAAATGGTATTTGACATATTACTTTTACACGGCAGAAGATGTGCGAGTTGATGGCTACACATTTTCTATTTATAGTGATGCCGAAATTTCGCATTTTCACTCTGGCGATGATATACAACTTGCTGTTGATAGTATACCATTGACGACAGAAACAGATAGTATTAATTATGATTACAAAAACACAACATTGTGGGATGATGGAGAGTACACAAATGCTGTGTCAGGTATTGCAATCCCTGTTGTGGTTGAAATTGCACTTTTGGGTGTTATGGTATTTTTGATAATATCAGTTGTCAAAGATTACAAAAAACTTGTAAAGAAAGTTGACGAGAATGGAAATGCAGAAATAAAGTATAAATATATTTGCACATATTGTGGTGGAAAACTAACAGAAGACGACAAATCTTGCCCACATTGTGGCTCAAGTACAATAGAAACGATTGTTGAAAAAAATAAATAAAAATATAAAATTTTTGCAAAAAAATAATAAAAAAAGCGAATTTTTCATAATTTTTCGCTTTTTTTTTGCACTTTTTACTATTTCTCTATTTTATAAATTGAACTTTTATCAAAATCGTTTTGGTTATTTCTTTCAATCAATCTCACTTCACAGTTATTCATAAATGGCTCTTCATTAAACCACTCTGGGCTATAATTAAAATATGCCATTTGCAAACATTTCAAAAATGCGCCATGTGATACTATAAAAATACTATCATCATTTTTCACGTCTTTCAAAAGCAAATTCAAAAATAGTTTTGCTCTAACATAAACATCAAAATTGCTTTCACCCAAAGGAAACTTTGTGTAAAAATTGCCACCATGTTCATACATCCAATTTTGGAATTCAAAAGCATCTTTATATTTTTCTCTTTCTTCAAAAGTTTTATTATCAAAAAGTCCAAATTGTCTTTCAATCAAAAGTGTTTCTTCTTTTATGGCTTGTATATTGAGATACGTGTTGATTATTTTTGCGGTTTGTCTTGTTCTTTCAAATGGGCTAACTAAAATTTTTGCATTTTTCAAATCAATTTTATTTTCTTTGCAATATTCTATCAAAAATTCCCCACATTTTTTTGCATCATCTTTGCCTTTGTTTGTAAGTGGAACATTAAAATCAGGATAGTTTTCAAAATTTGTAAACACATTTTGTGTACTTTCCCCATGTCTTATCAAAAATATTTTCATATAATTATCTTATCATTATATGCTTTAATTAGCAACAAAATAGTCAATTTATTTTTATTTGTTTCATAATTTATAAATGTGCTTTTGTAAAAATTAATTATATTCATATATAGGTGAATTGCAGTAAAAACTAAACTTTCTAAAATTGACTATTGACTTTGTATATAAAAAGTTGTATTATAATTATACAAAGGAGAATTTATGAAACCAACAAAAGTTGCACTAGTTTATGATTTTGATAAGACATTATCAACAGATGACATGCAGGCATTTGGATTTATTCAAGGTCTTGGCATGGAAGTTAATGATTTTTGGGGAGATTGTGGAAATTTTAGTAAATCCAATAAGTGCGAAAATATTTTGACTTATATGTACCTTATGGTTAAATATTCAAAAGAAAAAAACAAACCAATCACCAAAGAATATTTGAAATCTTGTGGTAAACAAGTAAAGTTTTTTGAAGGGGTGAAGGATTGGTTTGATAGAATCAATGAATACGGCAAAAAATTGGGGATAGAAGTTGAACACTATGTTATTTCAAGTGGTCTAAAAGAAATTATTGAAGGCACAGAAATTGCAGACAAATTTAAGGAAATCTATGCAGGATATTTTGTCTATGAAAATGGAGTTCCTGTTTGGCCAGCACTTTCACTTAACTACACAAACAAAACACAATATTTATATAGAATAAACAAAGGTTGCTTGGACGTTTTGGATAGGTCTGTAAATGAAGAAATGAGCCACAGCAAAAGGCCAATTCCATTTACAAATATAATATATATTGGAGATAGCGAAACAGACATCCCTTGCATGAGACTAATTTATAAATATGGTGGCACCGCTGTTGGACTATATCAACCAAACACAAAAAACGAATTGTATCTTAGAGATTTGCTTTCAAGAAATCGTATTAGTTTTGTTGCAAAAGCAGATTATAGAGATGGCGGAGAGCTTGACAAAGTTGTAAAAAGTGTTATAAAAAATGTAAAAACGAGAACAGAACTTGATGAAATAAATAAAGAACAAAAAGATTTGGGTTTGTAATTTAATTTTTGGAGGCAGTATGAAATATTCTTTTCCAGCAATTTTTAGAGTTGATAAAGAAGATAGCAGATATATCAATGTCATTTTCCCTGATATATTTGGCGCTGTTACTTTTGGTGAAGGTATTGAAAATGCTAGATATATGGCAAAAGATTTACTTGTTGCGATGGAAGATGAATTAAAAATATCTGTTCCAACCAGTTTGAAAGAAACACAAAAAAATTTTCCTGATGATATTGTTGAATTGGTGGAGGTAGAATTATAATGGCAAAATACAAGTTTAAGGATATTGAGAGAGCATTGAACGCAACTAATTTTTTTGAAGTTAAAAATAATGGCGGTAGCCATCAGGTATACAAAAACAATGTTTTAGGATTATCACAGCCAATACCTAAACACAGTAGTGATGAAGTTAAAATTGGAACTGCTGAATCTATTTTGGATTATGTCATCTTAGCTGCCAGAATACAAAATATAAATATAGTCCATGATAGATATAAATTGACTGATGATGAAAAAAATTATATTATAAAAAGACATGCAGAAATTAAAAATAATATTGTTGCTTTGATACCAGCAGATATAAGAAAACAACAACACATAGAAACTTTTGAAGAAGGACAAAAGTATATAAATGACCTTGCAGAAAAGCACAAAATATTTGTTAAAAATTGTGATAATAATATGAAAATGTAAAAAATCTTGGAAAAATCCAAGATTTTTTAATGTTTTTTGCTAAATATTTGATTATTTTTATATTTTTTTGCAAAATTAAAGTTTTTTCTTTGCTACTTCTTTGCAACAATCAACAAAATCTTCCAATATAATTTGTCGTTTTTCGCCTGTTTTGTTATCTTCTATTTCAAGAATTTCATCATCAAGACTTCTTCCAAATACAACAGTGTAAGGTGTTCCACAAATTTTGCTATCTTTTATTTTCATGCCAATTGAAGCATCTTTTCTATCATCAAAAAGTATTGAAACGCCTTGCTCTTGAAGTTTGTTGTAAATTTTTTCTGCATATTCTGTTTTTGATTCGTCATCGTTTTTTGTTACAAAGTAGAAAGTGTATGGTGAGAGTTCAACAGGCAAAGCAATTCCTTCAAACTTGCCGTCTTTTTTTATTATAGAATTTTCATATATGAGTGCAAGTGTTCTACTAACTCCAATGCCATAGCAACCCATAACATATGGTTTTTGCTTTCCATCATCATCAACAAAATAGCCATTCATTGTGCTTGAATATTTGTCGCCAAGTTGGAAGATGTGTCCAAGTTCAACAGTTCTTTTTTGTGAAAGTTTGTCAAAGTTGTTTATTCCATAGTTTTCACTCAAATATTGTTGCCAGTCATTTCGCTCCAAGAGTTCGCTATTAAATGCTTTGCCGCTTATTTCGTCATAATAAACAACATCTTCGCCAATATCTGAAATTGTCATAAATTCTTCACTTTTTGCTCCACCAATTGCGCCACTATCGGCACCAACAGGAATAACAGGTATGCCGAGTTTTTTGAAAATTTCAAAGTAGGCGTCTCTCATATTTTGATATTCTTTTTCAAGTTCTGCTTTGTTTCTACCAAAAGAGTAGGCGTCCATCATATCAAAACTTTTGCCACGAAGAAGAAATCCCCTTGCTCTTATTTCATTTCTAAATTTTGCACCAATTTGAAAATAGTTTACAGGCAAATGTTTGTATGTTTTTAGTCTTGCTCTTGCATAGGCAACAACTGCTTCTTCTGCTGTTGGAGCCAAACAATAGTTTCCGTTTTTTGTTAATGACCTAAACATAACACCACCATCAACATAGTGTTTTAGACGTCCACTTTCTTCCCAAATTTGCTCTGGTTGAAGGAGTGGAAGTGATAACTCACTCGCGCCATGTTTTGTAAGAGTTTCACAAATGATTTGATTTATCTTTTTTTCAAGCAAAAAAGGAATATGTCCAAAAGCATAAATTCCACTTGTGTATTGATATAGTTGACCCGTTTGCACAAGCATGTCTTGCACAGGAAATTGCTCGTCCAACTTTTCTAATTTTTTTGATATAAGTCCAATACTTGATACTTTCATAAATTCTCCAATATTTTTTTGCAATCATATTTTACATTGATTTTGCTTAAATGTCAACAAAGTGAAATTTATTGTTATGATTATTTGCTCAGTTAATATAATTTTTAATAATTATTTGATTATTTATTTATATTGTGCTATTATAGTACACGTAGATTTTATAACGGAGATTGTACAATGTTAGACAAAAAATATAACGCAGAAGAAAAAGAACAAAAATGGCAAGAATATTGGTATGATAATGATATATACAAGTTTGAGCCGAAAGAAAATCAAAAAATATATTCAATAGACACCCCACCACCAACAGTAAATGGCAAAATTCACATGGGGCATTTGTCTTCATATATGCATATAGAAACCATTGCACGTCATCACAGAATGAAGGGCGAAGCAGTTTACTTCCCTTTTGGTTTTGATGATAATGGTCTTCCAACAGAGAGGTATGTTGAAAAGGTTATCAAAAAGAGAGCTCAAGAACTTCCACGTGCTAAATTTATTGAAATTTGTTTGGACGAAACAAAAAAACTTGAAGAAGAATTTTTTGCACTATACAAAAGAGCAGGTTTCAGTTGTAATCTAAAAACTCATTATTCATCAATTGCTCCACGTACTCAAAAAATTTCTCAAAAATCATTTATAGATTTATATAACAAAGGACTTGTATATCATGCAGAATCCCCATCTCTTTGGTGCACAGAGTGCAGAACAGCTTGCGCTCAAAGTGAACTTGAAAGCAAGGATATAGAAAGCACATTTAATTATTTGAAGTTTTACATAAGTGGAACAGATGAGTATGTGACAGTTGCCACAACACGACCAGAAATGCTTTGTGGTGTTTGCTGTGTGTTTGTCAATCCAAAAGATATAAAAAATATTCATTTACTCACAAAAAAATTGGTAGTTCCATATTTTGGCTACGAAGTTCCAGTGCTTGCTGATGACCTTGTTGATATGGAAAAGGGTTCTGGTGTTGTTATGTGCTGTACGTTTGGCGACACTGTTGATAAGGAATGGCAAAGAAAACATAAATTGCCAATCAAAAAATGCTTTACTGATGATGGCAGAATGACAGAACTTGCTGGCGAATTTGCTGGTATGCCAATTCTTGAAGGCAGACAAGCAATCATTGCAAAACTTAAAGAAAACGACTTCTTAATAAAGCAAGAAAACATAGTTCACAGTGTTTCAACTCACGAAAGATGTGGTACACCTGTTGAAATTGCAGTAAAAAATCAATGGTTTATTGATGTTTTAAGTCATAAAGATGAACTATACAAAGCAGGCCTTGACCTAAATTGGTATCCAAAGTCAATGAGAGCAAGATATCTCAATTGGGTTGAAAATTTGTCTTGGAATTGGTGTATTTCTCGTCAAAGATATTTCGGCATACCTTTTCCTGTTTGGTACTGCAAAAATTGTGGTAAACCAAAACTTGCAGATGAAAGTGATTTGCCAGTTGACCCACTCAAAGATAGTCCAAAAACTCCTTGTGAATGTGGTTGCAATGAATTTGCCCCAGAAACTGATGTTATGGACACATGGGCAACATCAAGTTTGACACCTCAAATTTCAACAGACCTATACACAAACAAGGGCTTTGATGACACAATGGTTCCTATGAACTTGCGTCCAAATGCACACGACAATATTCGTGTTTGGGATTTCTACACAATCACAAAAAGTTTATATCACTTTGGCAAACTTCCTTGGAAAGATTTGATGATTTCTGGCTATGTCACAAGCCCTGATGGAAGCAAACTTGCAAAATCAAAGGGTAATGGTGCAGATAGCCCACAAAACATAATCAAAACATATTCAGCAGACGTCACAAGATATTGGGCAAATAATCTTACTCTTGGAAAAGACACAGCGTTTAGTTTGGTTGAATTTGACAACGGAAAAAAACTTGTAAACAAAATTTGGAATGCTTCAAAATTTGTTATGATGTTTTTGGAAAATTATGAGCCAAAGAAAGTGAATTTGGAAGTTATGGATAAATGGATACTTGCTAGATATAACGAACTTGTAAAAAAGTTTATTGGTTATTTAGATAAGTATGAAATTGCACTTGCTGTGAATGAACTTGAAAAGTTTTTCTGGAATTTCTGTGATAACTATATAGAAATAGTTAAAAGAAGATTATACAATCCAGATGTTTATGGTGAAGAAAAGTGCAACTCTGCAAAATATGCTTGCTTCAATGTTTTGCTTGGTATGCTTAAAATGTTTGCACCAGTGCTTCCACACATAACAGAAGAAATTTACATGGACTATTTTGCAAAGTTTGAAAATGCAAAATCAATTCATGCAACACAGTATCTTGTTTTGGATGAAAAGTTTGATGATGAGATAATCGCAAATGGTGATAAGCTTGTTGAACTTGTTTCAAAAGTTAGACAATACAAAAGCGAGAATAAAGCATCACTCAAAGCCGAAATTGAAGAAGTGACAATAACTTCAAATATAACAGATTTCTTCAAACAGGCAGAACCAGATTTGGTTGGTGTTTGCTCAATAAGAAAAATGAATTATAATGATGGCGAGTATTCTGTTGAACTTGGAAAGATTGTTCCACCAGAAGCTGATGCTCAAAATCAATAATTTTGAAAAAAATTCAAAAAATTAATGAAAAATTGGCAAAAAAATGCTAAATTTTATATATTTTTTCAAAAAATCAAAAAAAGGACTAAGAAAATTATGGAAAGACAATTAATAAAAGATGTAAAGCCGGGGGAAAGGGTTAAACTTTCTGGGTTTGTTGAAAATTTAAGAAACAAGAGAACAATGTGTTTTATTGTTTTGAAAGATATTTCAGGTAAAATTCAAGTGACAATTGAAAAAGAAAAAAGTGAAGAACTTGCAAAAATTTGTGATGCCCTTACCATAGAAAGCGTTTTGACAGTTGAAGGTATGGCTGTTGCAAACGAATATGTAAAATTAAACGGAATTGAAGTTTTGCCAGAGACTATGACAATAGAATCTCTTGCAGATGCTTTACCAATCAAAGAAGATTCATCAATTGACCTAAAACTTGATTATAGATGGCTTGACCTAAGAAGTGAAAAAAATCAACTCATATTCAAAGTTCAAACACTCATTTCACAAAGTTTTAGAGAACTTTTGGTTAGCAAGGGTTTTTTGGAAATACACAGTCCAAAAATCATTGGTACTGCAAGTGAAAGTGGAAGCGATGTTTTTGAAGTAAAATATTTTGACACAAAGGCATATCTTGCACAAAGCCCACAGTTCTATAAGCAAATGGCTATGGCAAGTGGCTTTGAAAAAGTTTTTGAAGTAGGTCCAGTTTTTAGAGCTGAAAAGAGTTACACAAACAAGCACGCAACAGAGTTCACTGGCTTTGACCTTGAATTTAGCTATATCAATTCCTTCAAAGATGTTATGGCTATGGAAGAAGAGATGATAACATATATGCTTGAAAAAGTTGTGGCAAAATATGGCGAAGATGTTGAGAGATTGTTTGGTGTTAAATTGGTTGTTCCAACAAGACCTTTCCCTGTTATGAAACTTGCTGATGTTTACAAAGAACTTGAAGAAAGATATGGTTTCACTGTTCCAGAAGAAGAAAAGGATGACCTTACAACAGAAGCAGAACGTCTTTGTGAAAGAATGACAAAAGAAAAGTTTAATCACGAATTTTTATTTATTACAGATTACAGTGCAAAAAAGCGTGCTTTCTATCATATGAGAGATGAAAGGGGAGTACCACTTGGCTATGACCTTATTTGGAAGGGAGTTGAAATAACAACTGGTGCACAAAGAGAGCATAGATATGAGCAACTCAAAAAGCAAGCAGAAGAAAAGGGTCTTGACAAAGATGTAAAAAACTATCTCAAATTCTTTGAATATGGTTGCCCACCACATGGCGGTTTTGGTATTGGACTTGACAGAATAACAATGAGTGTGCTTGGTATAACTATAAAGGAAGCAGAATTTATCTTCCGTGGCCCAAGAAGAATTGAACCATAATAAATAAAAGTAAAAAAATAGCAAACATGATATTTGCTATTTTTTTGTGTTGTTTTAAGTCAATTACTCTTCCATTGTGTAATAACTTCCGCTGTGTTGTGTTGCTGGAAATCTTTTACCTTTTTCTAAGTATAGAGAACCACCGTTGTGTCCATATTCGTCATAAGCAACATATGTTGCTGATTCTGGAACTTCTTCACCTGGTCTCCATTGTCTTGTTGAAGCCATAATTCACCTCCATAAATATTTTGAGCAAATCAAAGTTTATTATTCAATATAAATTTTTAGTAAATTGCAAATAATAACTTGGTATTTTTTAACAAAAAAACCACGAAAATCGTGGTTAATTTTTATTATATTTGTTTATTTATTTGTATCTTCAAAGTTCTTTGCTTGGTCGCTTTGGTCCTTTGCAAACTTGCTTGCTTGTTCTTTTTGATATTTTGTAATTTTAGCATCAAATTCTTCAGGTTGATTGATAGTGACTTGTGGAAATGGTATGCTGACATTATTTTCATCAAATATCATCTTTATTTCACGATTAAGCGCTCTTTGCACAACATAATAATTAGATTCTTTTACTGTTGCAATAAATAGCAGATTTACGCTTGAATCTCCCAAACTGTCAACACCTTTATAGTAAGGACCTTCAACAATTTCTGGTATGTTTTGTTTTATTCTTTCCAAATTATTTTTGATAATTAACTCAACTCTTGGAATAGATTCTCTATAATCAATTGCAACCACACATGTTGTGACTGAAAGTTCTTTTGATTGATTGATTATTGATGAAATTTGACTGTTGTTTATAATTTTTATATTACCTTGCCAGTCAATGATTTTTGTTGTACGAATACCAATTTCGTCAACTGTTCCACGCCAGCCGTCAATAATAACAATGTCGCCAACTTGAAATTCACCTTCAAACACAATAAACATTCCTGCAATGATATCTGCAATCAAACTTTGTGCTCCAAGACCTATAACCAAGCTCAAAATTCCTGCGCTTGCAAGTAGTGTTCCTGTATCTACACCCCATGCACCCAAAATCATAAGAATAGCAATGATTGCTATGAGATATTTGATAAAACTATTCATAAGTTTTACTATAGTTGTGCTTCTGTTTGATCTTGCTAACAACTTTTTAAGTAAAAATCTCACAAGCAAACTCAAAAGCCATGCTATTGTTACAATTTGAATTGTTCTAAGCAATGCAGGTATTTTATTATACAATGTGTTGATAAAATCATTTGAACTTATTGTATCATAAAATACTGAATATGGCCCAAATATGTATCCTGATAAAACAAAAATTGCTATTGTTATGGCTGAAAATATTGAAAGAAATATTATTAATCCTACTTTTGATTTTTTTTCTTTGTTATCCATATTAAATCTCCTTCTCTTATTTATGGCCCTGTTGTTGGGTCATCACTTGTGTTTGGCTTTGTTCTGCCAACCGTGGTCAGTGATTTTGTAGCAATGGTTCTTCCATTCGCCTTGACAGCCAAGTTATAAGTCATATTTGGTTTCAAATCTTCAAAAACACCATCTATGTAATTATCTTCAAATTCTTCACTATAATTTACAAAGTCATTGTAAAGGACTAGGGTAAATACTTCCATATTGTCTTCGTATTCTATATCATAGTTCTCTTTATTTATTCTGTTTTTGTTTTCAATATATACATTATAATAAATTGCATTTTCTGTCGCATAACAATCTTCCATGTCAACATAGTAATTATTAAAGTATGGTGAGATTGCTTCAACTCCTGCAACACCAATCACAGCAGAAGATACAACAGCAACAAATTTTGTGACCAACCCAGAAACATTTTTTGCTTTGTCTTCGGTTTTCTTTTTGTTTGTTTCTGGCGGTTTTTCATTTATTGATGGTGCCGTTTTTTGTGTATTTAAGTCATTTTTACTTTTTCCAACAAAATTAGCAGAGTAGTTATTTCTGCTTTTGTAATTTGATGAATTACTACCATAATTGTTGGATTCTATATTATTCACAAACACCCCTTATATTTTTATTATAACATACATATAAGAATTTTGAAAAATAAATTTGCTTATAAAATTTCAATAAAAAACGACTTTTATATATAAACAATTTTTTACTTAATATTTTAGACTTTTGACAAATTCTTTATCAAATTTATTTACTCTAAAACTTTCACAAATCTTTGAAATACTTTTGTTTTGAACACTTTTTTCAAATCTTTTGTCTTGTAAAAATTTCAATGTTTGGTTTTTACTTTTTACAAAGGCAAC
>CADBPU010000051.1 GCA_902796635.1 uncultured Eubacteriales bacterium
AGCAAATCTCATACCTTCTTCCATAGCAACATCTTTTGTAAGGTTGATTGTCATTTCGATGTTATCGCCTGGCATAACCATTTCTGTACCTGCTGGAAGTTCGATTGTTCCAGTAACGTCTGTTGTTCTGAAATAGAATTGAGGTCTATATCCATTGAAGAATGGTGTATGACGGCCACCTTCTTCTTTCTTAAGAACGTAAACTTGACCAACGAAGTCTGTATGTGGATGAATTGAACCAGGAACAGCCAAAACTTGTCCTCTTTCAACGTCATCTTTGTTGATACCTCTTAAAAGTACACCAACATTGTCTCCTGCCTCTGCGTAGTCAAGAGTTTTTCTGAACATTTCAAGACCAGTAACAACTGCTTTTCTGTGTTCACCAAGACCAACAATTTCAACTTCTTGGTTAACATTTACTTTACCTCTTTCAACACGGCCTGTAACAACTGTGCCACGACCTGTGATTGTGAAGATATCTTCAATTGGCATCAAGAATGGATGATCTTCGTCTCTTTTTGGATCAGGAATATAATTATCAACTGCATCCATAAGTTCATAAATGCATTTTGATGCTTCGCCATCAACATTACCAGCTTGTGCAGCTTCTAATGCTTTGAGTGCTGAACCCTTAATGATAGGTGTGTCGTCACCTGGGAAACCATACTTTGTAAGAAGGTCTCTAACGTCACTTTCTACAAGTTCAAGAAGTTCTGGATCATCAACTTGGTCACATTTGTTAAGGAATACAACAATATATGGAACACCAACTTGACGAGCGAGCAAGATATGCTCTCTTGTTTGAGGCATAACACCGTCTGTTGCAGCAACAACAAGGATAGCTCCGTCCATTTGTGCAGCACCTGTGATCATGTTTTTAACATAGTCAGCGTGTCCTGGACAGTCAACGTGCGCATAATGTCTTTTTGCTGTTTCGTATTCAACGTGAGCTGTGTTGATTGTGATACCTCTTGCTTTTTCTTCTGGGGCTTTATCGATTTCATCATATCTCATAGCCTGTGCATTACCCTTAGCAGCCAATGTGCAAGTGATTGCAGCTGTAAGTGTTGTTTTACCGTGATCAACGTGGCCGATTGTACCAATGTTGATGTGTGGTTTTGTTCTTTCAAATTTAGCTTTTGCCATTTTATAATATTCTCCTTTTTTAACTATTTTAATTATAACTTAATTTTTTTTTAATTGCAATCATTTTTTGCAATATAATTAAGTATGATTAATAATTTTGTAAGAGTAATATATTGATTATCTTTATCATAAACTTGCATTTTTTATTAAATTTATTTTTAACTAAACATTATGATAATTAAATATATTAAACTTATTATATTCCCTTCGGCAACAATTTTGTTCATATTTTTGAGATAATTTTCACAAAACTGAGTGGCGACTAAGTTATCTTGCGACACTTGAAGTTTTGTGGAAAGAATCCAAAAAGATGACAAAAGTGTGGAAGGTGTGTTTCGCCGGCTCGGTAGAGAGGCGGAACAAATTATTCTGCTTTCTTTGCTCTTTCACCAATAATCTTTTCGCTTATTGATTTTGGAACTTCTGCATAATGGTCAAATTCCATTATAAATGTTCCACGACCTTGAGTTGAGCTTCTAAGGTCAGTAACATATCCAAACATTTCTGCAAGTGGAACCATTGCTGTGATTTCTTGATTTCCATTTACATTTTCCATACCTTGAAGGATACCTCTACGAGAAGTTATACCTCCCATAACATCTCCAAGATATTGATCTGGTGTTGTTACTTCAACTTTCATGATAGGTTCAAGCAAAACTGGATGAGCTTTTTTTGCACCTTCTTTGAAAGCCATAGAACCTGCGATATGGAATGCCATTTCTGAAGAGTCAACTTCGTGGTAGCTACCATCAATAACAGTAGCTTTGAAATCAACCATTTCATAGCCAGCCAAAATACCATTTGCTGCAGCTTCTTGTATACCATCGTCAATTGCTGGAATATATTCTTTTGGAATTACACCACCAACGATAGCATTTTCAAATTCATAGCCCTTTGTTGGTTCAAGTGGAGTAAGCGTGACAACACAATCTCCATATTGACCTTTACCACCACTTTGACGGATATATTTTCCTTGAGCGGTGACTGTTTCTCTAATAGTTTCTTTATAAGCAACTTGTGGGCGACCAATATTACATTCAACACCAAATTCTCTTTTAAGTCTGTCAACCATAATATCAAGGTGAAGTTCTCCAACACCTGCAATGATTGTTTGACCAGAGTCTTTGTCTGTATATGTTTTGAAAGTTGGATCTTCTCTTGTAAGTTTTATAAGAGCAAGAACCATTTTTTCTTGGTCTGCTTTTGTTTTTGGTTCAATAGATTCTTCAATAACTGGTTTTGCAAAATCAATTCCACTAAGTGCAATTGGATGTGCTTCATCGCAAAGAGTATCTCCTGTGATTGTATCTTTAAGACCAACTATTGCAGCAATATCTCCTGCATACACTTCATCAACATCAGTTCTGTTGTTTGCGTGCATACGAACAATTCTTCCAATACGCTCTTTTTTACCTGTACGGCTATTCAAAGCATAAGTACCTGATTTAAGTACACCACTATAAACACGGAAGAAAGTCAAACTTCCAACAAACTTGTCATCCATAATTTTGAATGCCATGCCTGAGAAAGGTGCAGAATCACTTGTTTCTCTTGTTTCTTCTTCTCCTGTTTTTGGATGTTTTCCTGAAACAGCAGGGATGTCAACAGGACTTGGCATATAATCAATGATTGCATCCAAAAGTTGTTGAACACCTTTGTTTTTGAATGAAGAACCACACATAACTGGTGTTATCTTCATGTCAATTGTACCTTTTCTGATGGCTTTTTTGATTTCTGCAACAGTTAGTTCTTCACCACTGAAATACTTTTCCATAAGGTCGTCATCAAGTGAAGCAACTTCTTCAATAAGTTTTGCTCTCATCTCTTCTGCTTTTGCCTTGTATTCCACTGGAATTTCTACTGTTTCAAAATTCTTTCCATCATCATCATGGTATATTTCTGCCTTCATTTCAACAAGGTCAATGATGCCTTTGAATGTTTCAGCGGCACCAATTGGAAGTTGAAGTGCAAGTGGATTTGCATGCAATTTTGCTTTCATACTTTCAATAACTCTTTCAAAATTTGCATCATCTCTATCCATTTTGTTGACAAATGCTATTCTTGGAACTTTGTATTTGTCAGCTTGACGCCATACAGTTTCTGATTGTGGTTGAACACCTTCACGAGCTGTGAAAAGTGCAACCGCACCATCCAAAACTTTCAAACTTCTTTCAACTTCTGCCGTAAAGTCAACGTGTCCTGGAGTGTCAATAATGTTAATTTTGTTATCGCCCCAATGGCATGTTGTGCAAGCACTTGTGATTGTGATACCACGTTCTTGTTCCTGCACCATCCAGTCCATTGTTGCTTCACCATCATGAACTTCTCCAATCTTGTGATTTACGCCAGTATAATAAAGAATTCTTTCAGTTGTTGTGGTTTTACCAGCATCAATATGCGCCATAATACCAATATTTCTGGTTTTTTCTAAAGAATAATCTCTTGGCATAATTTTTTCTCCTATATATTTTTGCATCAGTTTTTATTTTCTAAACAACTGATTGATTAAAATCATTAAAATTTGAAATGTACAAATGCCTTGTTTGCTTCAGCCATTCTATGCATTTCTTCTTTTCTCTTAACAGCGCCACCTGCGTTGTTATAAGCATCCATAAGTTCTCCAGCAAGTTTATTGTCCATATCTCTTTCACTTCTTTGACGAGCAAATTGAACAATCCAACGAATACCCAAAGTTTGTCTTCTTTCTGGTCTAACTTCTACTGGAACTTGGTAGTTTGAACCACCAACTCTTCTTGCTTTTGTTTCCAAAACTGGCATAACGTTTTCAAGTGCTTTGCTGAATACTTCAACACCTTGAAGACCAAGTTTTTCACCAGCTTTATCAAAAGCGCTATATACTATTTGTTGAGCAATGCTCTTTTTTCCAGAAATCATAACTTGATTGATAAGTTTTGCAACAACAATACTGTTGAATTTTGGATCTGGAAGAACAGTTCTCTTTAGAGCAGCATTTCTTCTTGACATTTATATTTCCTCCTTAAATTGATTTGATTGGTTTCATCCGAAACTTATTTACCTTTTTTTGCGCCATATTTTGAACGGCCTTGTTTTCTGTTTGCAACACCAGCAGTATCCATTGTTCCACGGATAATATGGTATCTAACACCTGGCAAGTCCTTAACACGGCCACCACGAATCAATACAACGCTATGCTCTTGCAAGTTGTGACCAACGCCTGGAATATAGCATGTTCCTTCTTGACCGTTTGAAAGTTTAACTCTGGCAATTTTTCTTAAAGCTGAATTTGGCTTTTTTGGTGTTGTTGTTGTAACACTCAAGCAAACGCCTCTTTTTTGAGGACACTCATTCAAAATTGGAGTTTTTGACTTTCTTGCAGCACTCTTTCTGCCTTGTTTTATAAGTTGATTTATTGTTGGCATTATTTTATCCTCCTTAAAAAATCGGATGAACTAACCTTCAACCCAAGGTTAAATTCATATTAAGACAAACGCCCATGAGACACACACATCTTTGTCGCAACACAAATCTGTGTAGTATATCAATTTTGTATGCCTTTTGGGGTGTTTCCGTAGCAACTGGCACTGCCCCAGCAACTTGATTTTTTGCAATAAAAAAACTGCAATACAAATTACGCCATTATTTTAACAAATAATGACATTGATGTCAACACTTTTATTTAATAAATAAAAACATTTTTTTATATATTAAAAATAAAAAAAGCACAATAATTTTTGTGCTTAAATTTATAATGCCACTTCTTCTTCATTGGTAGCTTTTATGTTTTCAACATCTTTCATGTAGTAATTTATTTTTTGAGATATGCTCCTTCTTACTTGATTGTCTCTATAAAATTCATCATAAGAAAAATCCTTATCAAAACCACAATCATTTTTTAATTGCAAAGTTCTTTCAACAAATTGTTTGTTCTTGCTTGGAAGTTTTGAAATATCTAATCCTTGACCAATCAACTCATTTATATGACGAATTGCACTGACAGTATATAAATAATTTTGGTTTTCAATACATTCAGCCAATATTTCGCTATATTTTGCTTCATCTCTAACATCGTTATGCATGAAACTTTCATAATGATTTTGATATGCTTCCATTTTTGCATCTTGAACCAAAACACCACTAATAAAAAAGTTTCTGTACAACCTTGTTAATATTTCTGCTCTTTTTTGCAAATCATATTTTGTTAATTTAACCAAGCCATCTGTAAAATTAAAAAATCTATCACCTTCAATAATTGAAGACAACAATTTGTAATGTCCTGCTTTTTTTATTATGATTTTTTCATTGCTATATTTGTCGTTTTTATTCATGATTACATTATAATACAATAAATTGCATTTTGCAATACTTTATAAAAAAAAATTACATCAAACCGATGCAATTTAATTATTCAATTTCAGGAAGTCCAAAGTCATCATCACCATCATCGCCGTCTTTATTATTGTTTTGAACCTGACTTTTAACCTGACTTTCCATATATCTTTTAAGAGCAGGATTGTCTCCATCTTCTAAACTATTTTCTATATCTTCAACAATTTCATCATGAAGTGTTGCAAATTTTTTGCCTTCTTTAATCACTTGTTCTTTTTGTCTTTTCTTTTTACTGACATAATCTACCGTTACAAGCATAACTTTGCCATTTGGGTGGTCTTTTATTGTACTATCATAACTATTTGGCGCATTTGGTGCAATTTTTAAGTCTTCGCAAGTTTCCAAATAAGCGAGTAAAAAATTTTGAGCATTTTGATATGCTTCTTCCATTGTATCGCCTTCAGCATAAATACATATATCAGAAAACTCAACAGCATAATCTTCATATTCTTCATCATAATAGAATACTGCTGGATATGTAAATTGCATTAAAATGCCTCCAATATTAGTATACTCTATGATTATTTTATCATAAGTATTTCAAAAAATAAAATGATTTTTTATACTTTTTTGAAATTAAATACAATTTTATAACTTTGATAAAAACAAAAAAAATGCCCATATAGGGCATGTTATTAGTTCCATTTAAGTTCTCTGTTTTCTTCTTTTTGTTTATCCAAAGCTTTGTCTCTTTTCATTCTTTCATATCTATCAAAATACTTTTGAGCAGCTTTTTTGTTTTTTGCGTTTTCAAAACATTTTTCACCAATCATTATTTCTGCTTTATTCATAGTCTTTCTCCTTAATACAACGTTATTATAACACATCATTTTGTGTTTGTAAATACCCAATTTCAAAATTTTTTATTTTTTTTATAATTCAAAATTATTATCAAAATTCATGTTCTTTTTAAGTTTTGCAAGTGCAAGATTTAATTTTCTCGTATTTGCGTTTACAACAGTTTCTCTAAACTTATAGATTAATTTTGGGTCTTGTGATTTTATAACCATATTTTCCAAAGGTCCTAAATCTGCATTATCTACGTACAATGCAAATCTGTATGCCATTTGTACATCTTTGCTTTTGATGACAATTTCCTGATGTTTTTGAGTATTTGCATTTGGAATATCACTTGCAAACTCACAAGAATAATATGGATTTTTTGCATCTAAAACAACTTTTTCAAGCATTTCTATATTTGCACCAGGAATATCCCTAGCATATAAATATGCAAATTCTGGATTTTTTGATTTTATTACAACCTTTTCTAAATCCATTCTAAGTCTTTCTACATTTTTGATTACGCCGTTATCAACAATACAAGCAAGTTCATACGCTAATTCTGGTGAACTTTCAGCAATAGCAATGTTTATTGCACGCTTTATTGACAATGTTGACATCTCAGCACTTTCATTTTTTACAGAATCTATCAAATTTGTTAAATCCATAATAAACCTCAACATTATTATATATTAAAAATTTTTAATTGTCAATATTGAATTTTTAATATAATAATTTACTTAAAAGTATAAAAAAACGCCATTATTATTTTTGGCGTTTTTATTATTATTCATTTGATGAATTATCTTGATTTGCAAAATCTAATACACTTGCATCATGCTCTTCAAAAACTTTGTTGATATACTTTGGCATAAGATCACGATATTGCTTTATACCAGTACCTGCTGGAATAAGTTTTCCTATCATAACATTTTCTTTTATACCTGTAAGATAATCAACTTTACCTTTGATTGAAGCATCTGTAAGTACTGCGCTTGTTTCTTGGAATGATGCAGCAGAAAGGAAACTTTCTGTGTTGAGTGATGCTTTTGTGATTGAAAGCAACAATGGCTTTGCACTTGCTGGAACATTACCATTCATCATTGCTTCTTTATTTTCATCTTCAAATCTATTGATGTCAACATAATCCCCTGGAAGAAGATTTGTGTCGCCTGCATCTTCAATTTGAACTTTTCTGCACATTTGTCTTATGATAACTTCCAAGTGCTTTGGATTGATATCAACGTCCTGACGAGAATATACGCCCAAAATTTCATTGATAAGATAATTTTGAACTTGCTTCATACCTTGTGTTCTCAAAATATCATTTGGATAGATTGAACCTTTTGTGAGTGGTGTTCCTGGTGCAACTTCGTCGCCTTCTTGAACCATCAAATCACTGCCGTATGGAAGTGTGTATGATACATCACCATCATCTGCATGAACAACAACTTCATTAATTTTATCAATTACATTTATTGAGACTTTTCCTGAAACTTCACTCAAGATTGCAACACCTTTTGGCCTACGTGCTTCAAACAATTCTTCAACACGAGGAAGACCTGTGGTGATATCGCTTGCAGTAGAAACTCCACCAGTATGGAAGTTTCTCATGGTGAGCTGTGTTCCAGGTTCACCGACTGATTGAGCTGCAATAATACCAACTGCTTCTCCAAGAGAAACAAGTTTGCTTGTTGCCATATCTCTACCATAACATTTTGCACAAATACCATTTCTGCATCTGCAAGTGAGACCTGTTCTTATTGTAACTTCTTTGATACCGACTTTTTCTATTTGAGACGCCATCTCATCACTAATCATTGTATTTGCTTCAACCATAACTTCTTTTGTTTGTGGGTTTACAATGTTGTTGACTGCATATCTGCCAGCAATTCTCTTTTTGAGAGAAAGTACTTCTGTGCTATCAATAGTGATTGCACTAACTGTCATACCCTTGACTTTTTCGCCCAAAGAAGCAAAACAATCGTCTTCTGTGATAATAACTTCTTGTGCAACGTCAACAAGACGACGAGTCAAATATCCTGCGTCTGCTGTTTTCATAGCAATATCGGCAAGACCTTTTCTTCCACCACGGGCACTCATAAAGTACTCAAATGGAGAAAGTCCGTATCTATAATTTGATTTGATTGGAATATCAATTTTTTCACCACCAGTAGCACTAATTGGTCCACGCATACCGCAAACCTGATTGAGCTGTGATGGATTTGTTCTTGCCTTTGAAACAGCAATAATGTTGAGTGGATTAAACTCTCCAAGATGTTCTTGAACCGCCTTACCTACTTTGTTTGTTGCTTCTTCCCAAAGAGCAATATTTTTATTTTTCTTGTCATCCAAAGAAAGTAAACCACGACGATACAATTTCTCATTAGTAGCAGCTTCTTCTTCGGCTTTTTGTATGATTTCTTCTCTCTCTGGTGGAACAATCATATCAAAAATATTCATTGTAATACCAGAAAGTGTACTATATTTGTAGCCAAGTTCCTTAACCTTATCAAGAGTTTTTGCTGTTTCTGTTGTACCATGTTTTTTGTAGATTAATCCAACAAGTTCACTCAACTGTTTTTTACCTACGTTGTAATCAATTTCATAATCTAAACATGTATCTGGATTTGTTCTATCAACTTTTCCAAGATCTTGTGGAATAACTCTGTTAAAGATAATTTTTCCAACAGTTGTCTTTACTCTTCTTGAAATTGTTTTACCTTCAAATTCTCCAGTTCTTCTTACATATATAACTGCTTGAAGATGCACATCACCAAGTTGATAGGCCATCATTGCTTCATCTTCATCAATAAATGCACTGTTTTCTCCCTTTGCACCAGGTCTAACCATAGTTAAGTAGTAAGAACCCAAAACAATGTCTTGTTGTGGAGAAACGATTGGTGAACCATCACTTGGCTTTACTATATTATTTGATGCAAGCATCAAGAATCTCGCTTCTGCTTGTGCTTCCAAACTAAGTGGAACGTGAATAGCCATCTGGTCTCCGTCGAAGTCGGCATTAAATCCAGCACAAACAAGTGGATGTAATCTTATTGCATTACCTTCAACCAAAACTGGCTCAAATGCTTGGATACTGAGTTTGTGAAGTGTTGGAGCACGGTTCAAAAGAACTGGGTGGTCCTTGATAACTTCGTCCAAAATATCCCAAACGATTGGTTGTTCTCTTTCAACCATACGTTTTGCACTTTTGATATTATAACTTTGGTTCATTTCAACCAAACGCTTCATTATGAATGGTTTGAAAAGTTCAAGTGCCATTGTTTTTGGAACACCACATTGATACATTTTGAGTTGTGGTCCAATAACGATAACGGCACGACCTGAATAGTCAACACGTTTTCCAAGCAAGTTTTGACGGAAACGTCCACTTTTACCTTTGAGTGCAGCAGCAATAGATTTGAGTTCTCTACCCTTGCTTCCACCAACAACAGGTCTGCCACGTTTTCCATTATCAAACAACGCATCAACTGCTTCTTGAAGCATTCTTTTTTCATTTCTAACAATGACATCTGGTGCTCCAAGTTCCATCAATTTTTTAAGACGTAAATTTCTATTTATAACACGACGGTACAAATCATTTAAGTCATTGGTTGCAAATCTGCCACCATCAAGTTGAACCATTGGTCTCAAATCTGGTGGAATGACTGGGATACAATCCATAATCATCCATTCAAGTTTATTGCCACTTTTTTGGAATGCACTTAAAACTTCAAGTCTTTTTACAATTTTAAGTTTCTTTTGTCCCTTGCTTTGTTGCATTTCGGCAGTAAGTGCTTTTACTTCTGCATCAACATCAACTTCTTTCAAAAGTTGCTTGATTGCTTCTCCACCCATACTTGCCTTGAAGCTGTTTGGACCAAACTTTTCTTCTGCTTCACGATATTCTCTATCATTTATGATTTGTTTGTATTCAAAATCGGTTTTGCCCGGGTCAAGAACTATATAGTTTACATAATATAATACTTGTTCTAAGTTCTTAACACCAATATCTAATGCAGTACCGATTCTGCTTGGGTTGTTTTTGAAAAACCAAATATGTGAACAAGGAGTTGCGAGTTCTATATGACCCATTCTTTCACGACGTACAGAACTTGTTGTCACTTCTACGCCACACTTGTCACAAATAAGTCCTTTGTATCTAATTCTCTTATATTTCCCGCAATGGCATTCATAATCTTTTCGTGGTCCAAAAATTCTTTCGCAAAACAAACCATCTGGTTCTGGTTTTTGGGTACGATAATTGATTGTTTCTGCCTTTGTTACTTCTCCATGAGACCATTCTCTAATCTTTTCTGGCGAAGCAATACCAATTTTTATTGCGTGAAAATTGCTTAATTCAAACATTCGCTTTATCTCCTATTAATCCATATCTTCATCATCAAACAATTCATCATCAAACAAATCTTCATCTAGTGTAGAATCCATATTATCTTCAAAATCTGTTTCAATTTCTTGTTTGTCATCTGCAATTTCAATATCTTGCAATGTTGTTTCAACTGCACGTGTGACTTGCTCGTCTTCTGGTGCAAATTCGCTAACACTGAGTTCTTTGTTGTCTTCTGTAAGTATTTTTACGTCAAGGCCAATACCTTGGAATTCCTTTACAATAACCTTAAAGCTTTCTGGAATGCCCGGTTGAGAAATTGGCTCGCCCTTGACAATACTTTCGTACGCTTTTGTTCTACCTTGAACATCGTCGCTTTTTACAGTTATCATTTCTTGAAGAAGGTGGCTTGCACCATATGCTTCAAGAGCCCAAACTTCCATTTCTCCAAATCTCTGGCCACCAAACATGGCTTTTCCACCAAGTGGTTGACGAGTGACAAGAGCATAACTTCCAATACTTCTTGCGTGAATTTTTGTTTCTGACATATGTTCAAGTTTAATCATATACATGACACCAACTGTAACTTTGTCGCCAAACGCTTCACCCGTTCTGCCATCATAGAGTTGAATCTTTCCATTTTCTGGCAAGTTGTTTTGTTTTAACATCTCTTTGATGTCGCTTTCTTTGCAACCATTAAAGTTTGGAGTTGCAACCTTCCAACCCAAAGTTTTTGCAATCAATCCAAGATGTACTTCAAGCACCTGACCGATGTTCATACGTGATGGGACACCAAGTGGATTGAGTACAACGTCAACGGCTTGACCGTTTGCCATAAATGGCATATCTTCTTCTGGCAATACTCTTGAAACACAACCTTTGTTTCCATAACGTCCTGCCATCTTATCTCCAACAGAGATTTTTCTCTTTTTGGCAATATAAACTTTTACAAGTTGATTGACGCCTGTTTCAAGTTCGTCATGATTTTTTCTTGAAAATACTTGAACGTCTACAACAATTCCACCACCACCGTGTGGAACTTTTAAGGAATTATCTCTAACCTCTCTGGCTTTTTCTCCAAAAATTGCTCTCAAAAGTCTTTCTTCTGGTGTGAGTTCGGTTTCACCTTTTGGTGTAACTTTTCCAACAAGATAATCACCTGGTCTAACTTCTGCACCAACTCTAACAATTCCATCAGCGTCCAAATTCTTTAACAATTCTTCTGGTGCATTTGGAATATCTCTTGTGATTTCTTCATCACCAAGTTTTGTTGAGCGAACAGAACATTCTTCTGTTGTAAGTGCTATTGATGTAAATGTATCATTTTTAACTAATCTTTCATTCAAAAGAATAGCGTCTTCGTAGTTATATCCTTCCCAATTCATAAATGCAATTGTAACATTTTTTCCAAGGGCAAGTTCTCCATTTTGAGTACTGAAACCATCTGCAAGTACATCGCCAACTTTTACTTTTTGACCTTTGACTACATTTGGTTTTTGATTGTAACAAGTTTCTTTGTTTGTTTTTTGGAATTTTGTCAAGTTATAAACTTGCTCACCATCTTTTGTTTTAACTCGAATTTCTCTAGCATCTACATATGACACTGTTCCGTCTTCACGG
>CADBPU010000052.1 GCA_902796635.1 uncultured Eubacteriales bacterium
AGAGTAAGAGATTTGAACTCTTGCGCCAGTTTCCCGACCTAACACCTTAGCAGGGTGCCCCCTTAACCTCTTGGGTAACTCTCCAAAATATTATTCAGTTTTTTGCTTTTTGATTTTTATTAATTCAAAACGCATGGTTATTATAACAAAGCATAAAATTGTTGTCAAGTGAGAGACAATACTTTTCAAAATTAAATTTATTTTTACGCGTATTGCCATATTTCTACAAATTTCTGCATATTGTATTGAAAGGGGATTTTATGACATTATTTGTTGCAATTTTTTTGGGTATAGTGCAGGGTATGACTGAATTTTTGCCTGTGTCATCAAGCGGACATTTGGTTTTGTTTCAAAAAATATTTGGAGTGGACGTAGATTGTCTGTTTTTTGATATTGTTGTTCATTTGGGTACACTTGTTGCAATTTTTATTGTTTACAGAAAAACAATTATTGATTTAATAAAGCACCCATTTCAAGAAAAGGCGCAAAAACTTGTGTTTGCCACTTTGCCAACCATTATCATTGCAATACTTTTCAAAGATGTTTTCAAAAGTTCGTTTAATGGTAATTTTTTGTTTTTGGGATTTTTTGCAACAGCCGTCATGATGTTTGTTGCAGACTATTCTTGCAAACATAACTATCAATACAAATCACTATCTTATGGTGGAGCAATCATTATGGGTGTTTTTCAGGGCATGGCAATTTTTCCAGGAGTGAGCCGTAGTGGAAGCACAATCACAAGTGCATTGGTGCAAGGCGTGCGCAGAAACGAGAGCGCAGAATTCAGTTTTTTGATGAGTATACCCGCCATTCTTGGCAGTCTTGTTTTTGAACTTTTTGATATTGGAACTGCCACGCTTAATATTTCTGTTTTTTCTCTTTTTGCCGGTTTTGTGTTTAGTGCTATTTCTGGTTATTTTGCCATAAAGTTTATGCTAAAAGTTATCAAAAAAGCAAAGTTTAATTTGTTTGGAGTTTATTTATTATTACTTGCAATATTTGTTGCATTAAATCAATTTATTTTCAAGTTATTTTAGATATTAAAATTATACAATAATTTTATATTTGAGATTGTGTATCAACTTTATTAAAAATATCTTCTGCAAGTTCGTAGATTTTTTCTCTTTCTGCACTAGATATTTTTTTTATTTTTTTATGTTTTGGCTTTCCCCAAATATTGAATATTTCTGGACCAATCCAAGAAAAGTTTTGAGAATTATTCTCAATACCAGTTATTATATTTTTTGCTGCATTTTTTGGACTTGGAAAAACCACTTTTATACCAAATTTAACAAACCAATTTATGGATTTGTGAAAATGGTTTGTCATATTTGTCAGAGTGACGCCTGGGTGAGCGATGCAAAGTTCTTTCTCTTTATTTCTTTCAAAGAGTTCGTACATAGAGCACATAAAAAACCTTTTTGAGTTGCCATACACCTTGTTTGTCTTTTTGCAGTTAGAATAGTCAATATCATTGGCGTTAAATTTTGCAAAGTTGTATGCAATACTGCCAACAGCAACAACTTTTTTCAGGTCTGGTTTTTTTAATAACTTTTTTGTAAGATAATATTGAGATATAAAATTGACTTGAAATATATTGTTGTATCCTGTTGAAACCTTTTTGATTGGTACGTTGTATATTCCTGCATTAAGTATGAGTGTGTCAAAACCCATATTTTCTAGTGCTTGTAATGCCGTTTTTACACTTTCAATATCAGTTAGGTCAGCAAGCACAATATCAATTTTTGTGTTTGGACTACATTTTTTTATCTCTTGTGCAAGTTCTTCACTTTTTTGCAAATTTCTATTCACAAAAATCAAGTTTGCACCCATTTTTGCAAGCCCTATTGAAATCTCTTTTCCAAGCCCACCAGTTGAGCCGGTTATGGCAATTGTTTTGTTTGATAAATCCATGACTATATTTTATCATTATTTTACTTTTTATGTAAACAATTTAATTACTTTTATTTTCAATAATACCTAGTAGTAATTGTTTAGAAAATTTCAACAAAAAACTACGCGTTGCGTAGTTTACAAACTCAAATCTTCATCTTTTGTTGTTGCTTTTTTCTGTTTTTGAATTTCTTGTTCATATATTCTTGCCTTTTCTTTATTTCCATTTTCAATTGCAAATATTACGTGATTTATTTGTATATCTGGTCTTTTCATAAGATAGTTTAGTTGTGCATCTGTTGGCATCACACCATTTTCATAATCACCAAAATATTGAGCATTGATAATATATGAATCATATTTTGAAGGTGTTGATATGTGTATCCATCCAAGCTTTTCTAGCTGTCTTGGTGTTGAATGATGAACCAAGTATGCTTGCATTTCATGATATTCATAAGAACAACCAAAAAAATTTCCATCTCTGTCAAGCCAACCAAGTTTACACTTATCATCCCAAACAGCAGTATCTTTCCAATTCAAATTTTGAAAATCTTTTGCTTCCACAATTTCACAATTTGTTATGTCGTTTAATGAATTTTTACCACCATAAATATTGTACAATGTTGCACTGTTTTTTGGTGTATTTTCGTCATATTGCCACCAAAAATTGTTTAACTTTACAAATTTCATATTGGTATTATAATTTATTATTTGCGTTTTGTCAATATAATAATTTTTATAATCAAACTTCTTTCAAAATAAAAAAATATATGTTATAATACGTGTAGGAGATTTTATTTTGGCAGAATTTGAAGATTACATAAATAAAAATAAAGATACTATTTCTGTTGATGGCAGTAAAGATAGAAACAGCTTGGTTTTTGCATTTGTGGGAGATGCGCTATTCGGTTTGTTTGTAAGGACGCATCTTGCAAAAATCAGCACAGCCAAGGCAGGCGTTTTGCATACGGAAGCCACAAAATTTGTCAGGGCAAGTTATCAAAAAAAACTTATTGACTTGTTGCATGATGATTTGACCGAAAATGAGTTGCATATTGTGATAACATCACGAAATGCAAAGACAAACAATGTTGCAAAAAACAGCAATTTGGAAGAGTATAAAAAAAGTACATCATTTGAAGCACTGCTTGGATACTTGTATATGACGCATCAAAATGAGCGACTTTTTGAAATTTTGGATAAATGTAGAGTTGAGATAGAAAAAGATTTGTAAAATATTGGAGAAAGTAAATGAAAGTTGAAGGTAAAAATGCAGTTGTTGAACTATTCAGGTCAAACACACAAATAGACAAGTTGCTTATTCAAAACAACGCAAAAAATGATTTGCAAAATATCATAACACTTGCACAAAAAAAGCATATCAAGTTTTCCTTTGTTCCAAAAGAAGCACTTGATAGAGAAAGCACAGTAAAAAATCATCAAGGTGTGATTGCTTATGTCAGTGGATATAGTTATTCTTCTCTTGAAGATATTTTGAATTTTTCCAAGAGTAAAAACCAAGCACCTTTCATCTTGCTTTGTGATAAAATTGC